>JAAZHB010000062.1 GCA_012510935.1 Clostridiales bacterium | reverse complement strand
AGCTCGTCTTTGGTGCAGAGCATGAATTCTTTACTGAAGAAGGAAGCATGAAATATGGTCCATTCGTAGACTACTATGGTTTGAACTTTAAGGAAAGTGTATCTGTCGATGTCAGCCTAAAGTATTCAGCTATTGAGCAAGGCTCCTTCGATGTAACCGAAGTGTATGCAACAGATGGCTTGAACAAGAAAGCAGGCCTGGTGGTACTCGAAGATGATAAGGAATTTTTCCCAGAATACAATGGTGCTTTTCTTGTAAAGAAAGATACCTTCTCGAAATTCAAGAAGATTGCTCCTAATCTAGAAGAAGTTATGGCAACTCTTAGCGGGAAGATTTCTACAGAAGATATGATTAACATGACTTATGATGTCGATGTTAACGGCAAATCAGTGGACGATGTCGCAAGAGAGTTTCTTGAGAAAAATGATTTAATCTAGAAATTAAATATTATAGAAGTCATATGATTTGATAGGATTGTCGCCGGTAGGTAGACATCGCATTATAAAAGGGTCGTCAAAGTGAAATGACGGCCCTTTTGTGTGAATCATTTATTCTGTTATTTCGCTTTGTCTCTTCAATCCATTAATTAGAATATCTATAATAATTGAACCAAGTCCATTACCCACCGCAGAAAGTAGTATTGTTAAGATATCGCCTTGAAACATTCCGATACCAAAGGTAATACTGTTAGCGATGCTATGCTGGAATCCGCAGAAGATGAATAGCGGCACGCCGATTAGAATTCCCAAGCATGTTCCCTTCTTGTAAAGATAAACACACAAGTACATTATTATTCCACACATAATAGATTGCACGAAGAACTCCGGACTAAACGTCCAGTATTACATTTTATCCTGAGCGATAGCAACTAGGTCACTTTTGCCAAAGCCAATGCACACATCTATCATAATTCCTGCCATTATATTGACCAAAAGAATATATAACACATCCAGCTTGTTATCTCTCCACATGAAGCCTACTCTTCCAGTATAGAGAAGCGAATCCGTTTAGCATACAGCAAGCAAGCCGAATGCAAACAGGAATGGGCCAATTGGAGCCCCAAGATTCAAATTAACTGCTACACCCATACCAATCAATATGCTAGCTAGAATACTTTTGAACAACTTATCCATTTAATTCCCCTTAAAATATGTTAAAATATGTTAATTAAAATTTGCTTAAACGACCCACTTATTTTATATCATTATCGTTACATTGTAAAAATAAAAAGCGATAATCTATTTTTTGTCAAAACTTATAGAAATACGAGGACATAACCGTGGCTAATTTTACAGAGAACGCAATTAAAGAGTCTTTTCTGAAGTTGCTAGCAAAGCATCCGCTCAACGAAATAACTGTTAAATCAATCACTGACGAATGTGGCATCAACAGGAATTCTTTCTACTATCATTACAAAGGAATTCCAGAATTAATTGAAGAGATAATAATTGAACATTTTGACTACCTTATTAGCAAGTACCCTTCTATTACATCTTTGAACGATGGAATTAAGGCTGCTTTGAATTACGCTTTGAAGAATAAAGTGATTCTAATGCATATCTACAATTCTGTTAATCGTGCACTCTTCGAGCAACACCTTATGAAATACTTTGAGCATCTGGTGACATTATATATAGAGACCGCTTTTAAAGGTGTAACAATACGAGAATCTGACAAGAGACTAATTATCAGACTGGCAAAGTGTGAACTCTTTGGCGGTTATATCGATTGGATGAATTCAGGAATGCCTGAAAGCATAATTGATGAATCTGAAAGATTATTTGAGATATGCGAAGACTTCTCACTTGAAGTTATTAAAAGGTGCCAAGTCTAAATTAATTGATTGATAAAGGTTGAAAGCCTTCGAGAAATGTCATGTTATACACGATATGACTACACAACTGCTCATTAAGAGCAGTTTTTTTGTGCAATTTAATGCAAATGCCCAAAAACTGGTCACGCGTTCAAGATTGTCTATTTTCAAGAATAAAACAACGAGTATACTAATCTTTGTAAAAAAAATAGGATGTAAATATTATACAAATTTTGTGAAAGCGAGGACTAAAATTATGAGATTTTCTAAAGCGGTTGTTAAGCACCGTAAACTCATATTGTTAATCTCAATACTGCTTATGATTCCTTCAGTTCTAGGTATCATGGGGACGAGAATTAATTACGATATGCTCAAATATCTACCGACAAATATCGATACGATAAAGGGGCAAGATATTCTTCTCGATGATTTTGGAAAAGGAGCCTTCTCTCTTATAACAATTGAGAACATGAATGATTCAGATGTTAAAAAACTCTGTTCAAAATTCGAGAAAGTAGATCATGTTGAGACAGTTCTCTGGTATTCGAATCTATCAGATGTAACAATTCCAAAGGAATTCCTTCCAGACAACATCTACGATAAGTTTAATAATGACGAGACTAACGCAACTATGGTAGCAGTTTTCTTTAACACTTCCACTTCTGACGATGAGACTATGGAAGCAATTAAAGAAATTCGCTCGATTGGCGGAAACCAATGCTTTGTATCTGGTATGTCTGCCCTAGTTACCGACTTGAAGGACTTATGCGAGAAAGAGGAACCAATCTATGTTGGACTTGCTGTACTCTGTGCAACCGCAGCAATGCTGTTACTTCTAGACGGATGGCTTATTCCATTTATCTTCCTAACATCTATAGGAATGATGATTATGCTAAATCTAGGCAGTAACTACTTCTTTGGTGAGATATCATATATAACGAAGGCTCTATCGGCGGTGTTACAACTTGCTGTAACCATGGACTATTCGATTTTCGTATGGCATAGCTACAACGAGAACATTGATTTGTACGACACGCATGAAGAAGCGATGGAGGTTGCAATCAAGCAAACACTTAGCAGTGTAGTTGGAAGTTCAATTACAACAGTAGCTGGATTCCTTGCTCTGTGCTTCATGTCATTTACATTAGGCCGCGACCTTGGTGTTGTAATGGCTAAAGGAGTATTACTTGGAGTTATAGGTTGTGTTACGGTTCTGCCAGCACTAATCCTAACCTTCGACAAGCCATTGCATGAGACAGGACATAAGGGACTTATACCTGATACCGATAGAATCTCGACTAAGATGATTAAGATTTTCCCAGCGTTTATAGTTCTATTTGTACTCTTGATACCACCTGCACTTTATGGATATCAGCAAACTAACGACGAAGTATATTACGATTTGGGCGACTGTCTACCACAAGATATTAACTATGCTATTTCCAACAAGAAACTTGCGGAAGATTTTGACATAGCCTCCACTCACATGGTGCTTGTTGACTCAAGTACTTCATCGAGTGCAGTTCGTAGCATGTCAAAGGACATTGAGAAAGTTGACGGCGTAAAGTATGTACTTGGTATGGAATCAGTTGTTGGTTCTGACATACCTACTGAAATGATTCCAGATGGAGTTAAGGACACCTTAGATAATGGTGACTATGAGCTTCTGCTTGTCAATTCGGAATACAAAGTTGCAAGCAGGGAAGTTAATTCGCAGATTACTGAAATAAATAAAATAGTAAAGAACTATGATGATGGCGGCATGCTAATTGGTGAAGCTCCATGCATGAGAGATATGATTAAGATAACCGACCGAGACTTTAAGGTTGTAAATATTATCTCTGTATTGGCAATATTTATTATTATTGCACTTGTTGAAGGAAGTATATCCCTTCCATTCATACTAATTGCTGTCATTGAGCTTGCAATATGCATCAACCTAGGCTTATCACACTACTTTGGACAGCCTTTACCATTTATTGCACCTATTTGCATAAGTACAATACAGCTTGGTGCTACAGTTGACTATGCGATATTGATGACAACTCGTTATAAGAAAGAAAGAATTGCAAATAACACCAAGAGAGATTCAGTACACACTGCCCTCTCTACATCAATTCCTTCTATCATCGTATCAGGTGTTGGATTATTTGCAGCAACCTTCGGAGTTGCCGTTTATTCAGACATCGACATCATCAGCTCAATGTGCTCACTAATGGCACGAGGCGCTGTAATCAGTATGCTATGCGTAATACTAATTCTACCTGCCCTACTGATGCTATGTGATAAGGTAATTTGCAAGACAACTAGAGGCATGAAACATGTCACTCACGATACTAAATTAATGAATTCGGAGGCTAAGTAATTATGAAAAACGGATTTAAGAAACAACTTTCGATATTGCTAACATTAACAATGATAATGGGTGCAGTAAGTACTGGTTTTATCTATGGTCAAGATAAAAGTTCAGATAAAAAAACATCTTCTTCCACTAAAGAAGCTACAACAAATGACACTGAGAGCGAAGATGTATCAGAGGATGAGACCGTGTATGTTGTTGCCAATGCAAACGGCAATATAAAGAAAGTCATTGTAAGCGACTGGATCAAGAATAAGCTAGGCGCAACAGAGCAAGCCGATTCTTCTGATTTAACAAAGGCTGATGAGAATAATGCTCTTACTAATGGCAATGTTCAAGCCTTCGATATTGATGGAAATGCACTAGATTATCAGGGCAATATTGAGAATGAAGTTCCTGTTGATATGACAGTCTCATACAAGCTAGATGGTAAGAATATTTCGGCAGATAAGCTCGCTGGTCAAAGCGGACATGTTACAATTCGATTTGACTACAAGAATAAGAAAACCACAACAGTAAATATTAACGGTACTCAGACAACAATGTATGTACCTTTCGCAATGCTTACTGGTATGATTCTAGACAATAATGTTTTCTCGAATGTATCAGTTACAAATGGTAAGTTCATTGACGATGGCAGCAGAACAATCGTATCTGGAATTGCTTTCCCTGGTATGCAAAGCAATCTAGGAGTATCAAGTTCACAGGTAGATATTCCAGAGTATTTCGAGGTAAGTGCTGATGTTACAGACTTCGAGATGTCAAATACAATGACAATTGCTACAAATGAGATTTTCAAGAACATCGATACAAGCAGTCTAAGCTCAATTGATGATTTGAAGTCAGCTGTTGATCAACTCTCTGATGCAACAAATGAATTGGTAGATGGCTCAAACAAGCTATACGAAGGCCTTTCAACGTTGCAAGATAAGTCAAGTGCATTGTCTAATGGTGTTGATGCTCTCTATGCAGGAGGTATAAAAGTTAAAGATGGCGCTGGTTCAGTAAATTCTGGTGCCGAGGCTGTTTCTGACGGAGCAACACAACTACAGCAAGGTCTTACTCAACTAGCATCGCAAAATGAAACTTTGATGGCAGGCGCAGAATCAACTTTCGAAGCTCTACTATCGAATGCAGATACAAAGCTTGCTGCTGCAGGTGTTACTGCCCCACAGCTAACAATTGCTAACTATGATGCAGTATTAACTCAAATAATTGCTGGTGCAAGTGAGCCTGCTAAGACACAACTTGGAGCTCTAAAGGATAGTCTTGATCAGTATAATAAATTCTATGTAGGATTAAAGAAATATACTGATGGTGTATCAAGTGCAAATCAGTCATCTTATGATTTAGCAGATGGAGCTGGAAACCTATATACTGGGACTAAAGACTTATATGGTGGTGCAAGCTCGCTTTATGATGGAGTTGATTCATTACATAAAAGCACTCCAACACTAATTAGCGGTGTTGCAGACCTCAAGAACGGTTCAAAGCAACTATCTGAAGGAATTAAGCAATTCAAGGAAGACGGAATAGATAAGCTTGTTGAAGCAGTTAACGGAGATGTATCAGGGCTACTTGAAAGAGTTAAGGCAATTTCAAATATTGCCAAGAATTATAAGGCTTTCCCTGGAGTATCTGACCTGGGAAGCTCAACAAAATTCGTATATAAGACAGATGCTATAGAGGTTAAGGAAGATAAATAGTAGCTTCCTTGCAAGTGAGAGACGGGATAACCAGTAAATGGTTATCCCGTTTTCGTTATGGTTATTCAAATCAATTATTTGAGACTCTAATCTCGCTCAATACAAAGTGGGCGACTATACTATTCATGCAAGTAAATCTTAATTTTAAGTTTGAGCCAGTCCCCCTGCATCTCCTTAGAGACAATCCTGCCGAACAACAGTTTCCCTGCATCCATCAAGCGAGAGAAAACTACATTATCAGCTTTGGGAACATACCCTACTTTTACTCCTGTCGCATTTCTTATTACTATTGCATTTGGATCAAATGAATTATCTGGCTCACGGAAGAATTCTAGCTTATCATCAATCTTAAGATGCGGTTCAAGTTCTTCAATTCCTTCCACATGCGTTGTCCCCGCTACATAACTATCGAAAAGGAAAATTTCATGTTCGAAGGGTTTTGGAATTGTAAGTCCTCCACTTCCATGCAAAATACTGATAACCCCAGTATCATCTTTCTTTATAATATCACTCATTACTTTCTCTCCATTAATTCATGTATGCGATTAGTATATAATTCTATGGACTCCTTAAGCCATGAAATCGTCTCGTTTAACTCAGCTTTTTTCTCGGCTGTTAATTCTTCGCTCTCTACAATCGGCTTTAAAATGTATGGATACTTCTTCTTTGTGTCACTTATCTTCTCTTTAACAGAGTCTACTATTTTCAAAAGCCTGTCTTTCTCTTTTGTTAAAGCTTCTAGCCCACTTTCGCTAACTTCTGGTGTAACAGGCTCAGCTGTCATCTGATGTATTATGCGAAGCGTTAGAAGGTCTCCATTCTCATATGCTGAAACAGCATTGTAAAAAAGCTGTAGCTGTGCATCTGTAAGCTCAGGATGTAGGTCTGGATGCAATACTTTTACTATTGCTCGATAAAGAGTCTTTAATTCCTTTGTTTCCTCTTTTGACAAAAGCTCCCCTTTGCCACGCTCAAGAGCCGCATTCATTTTGTTAAGTTCTCTTTCAAGTTGGTCTTGGAATTCAGCAAACTCCTCGTCTAGTATTAATTCGATTTCAGCAATATTGATTTTCTCTTGCCTATTAATTCTCATCTGAATTAATTCGACCTTTCGCTTAAGTCGCAGCATCTCACAATTTAGTTCGAAAGCTTTATATTCTAGCCCACCCAGAGTGAGCATGTATTCCATCTCGATATTTTTGCATATTACATATCTAAGCTCATCATGTTCTGATATGAGCATCGAAAGCTCTGTTGTAAGCTTATCAACTTCTTCCTTCAGTTCGACGAACTCCGGGAATTGGATGATTTCACACTTTGGGCTATTCTTAGGCTTTTTCTTATCTACCATTGCACTATCCCCTGTATTTTCACTACTTATCTAGCATTTTCAAAAACTTCTTATCGTTCATCTGTTCATTTGTAATATATGTTCCATCGTGGAATAATGCATATGTTGTAATTGGTGTTGGTGCATTACGCGCAACTTCCTTGTTTTGTAAATGAATTGCTTTAAACGAAATACCCTTTTCCTTCGCAATGGATTCCAGTACTGGAACATATTTTGCATTAAATGGACACTGGCTTGTATAATACAACACATAGCCTCTGTCATCCACATGAGGATGTTTAGCATTATCTTTAAATTTAGGCTTAACAACATTGTCATTAAAAGGCAAATACCATAATTGAATACCATTGTCTGACTCATCACAGATTGCAAAGCCTTTGTACTTCAAAAACTTCGGATCCGCTAAAAACGGTTTTTTCTTTGATGCCGATAATATGCAGAGCCCCTTCTTGCCCTTCTTCTTGCTGTCATCGATACATGCTTCTAACAACTCAGTGGAATAACCCTTGCCTTTAAATGAACCCGAAACCCAGAGACAGTCTATATACATAAAATCATCTGCATCAATTGGGTTCCAAGCCTTCTCCGCAGGAATGTATTCTATAAAACATTTTCCGCGTTCCGTGCTTTTCAAGAAAATCAGCCCATCCTCAAAGCGGTCCAGTAGCCATTTCTTCTTTGAATACACCTGAATGTCGATATTATTTGAAAGCGCACAACAAATGTGTTCATTATCAATATTTTCTTTAGTTACTCTAATATATTCCATGCTTTACTCTCCCACATTACAGATATGTGTTTATCTTTAAATTTCGATTTATTTATGCCTCCTTTGCTACCTCAATATAAAAAGACACTGGTCTGAATCCATCGTTGCAACTAATCATAGCTGAATTAGGATTCTTCATCCAACCGTCGTAGAAATCTCCGCCTCCCTGTGCAAGTTCTTTGATAAAAGGTAGCATGCTCTCCCACGCGCTGTCGCAAAGGCCGTCAGGCTTCTCGCAATTCTGGCAAATATATACCTGCCCTTCTTCAAGGCCACAAGGGTGCTCAATGGGATTCTCATATTGCTCCATCAAATCAGGATATAACGCCTTGCGCATGACTGTGATAATTATTGTTTTCATTATAATACCAACTCCATTTCAATGCTTTCCCATTCACCTATGTTCATTTTGCACATAGATCTTTGCCCTACTTCGCGAAAACCAGCCGCCTCGTAGCAATGCTTTGCGCTTTCATTATTTGCAAAAACAGCTAGCGTTATTCGTCTCGCTTCCAGAACATGCCTAGCATAATCTATCGCCAATTGCATTGTTTTGCGCCCATAGCCTTGCCCTCTTACATTATTGTCGACAATGATAAAACCGAAGCGTATAACCGACTTATCGTCACGATTTGGGTACCTTATGAACATATGTCCGATAGGCAGATCGTTCTCATCACAAGTGCACAGGAGAATAATGTTGTCACAATCTATTCTTGCTGAATAATATTTTGCCAGAAAATCTGGCTGTAACGGAAAGGTATTTATTCTATCTGCTGACCATTGGTATAAAGACTTCTCGTCTTTGATCCAGCTGCAAATAGTAGCGGAGTCAGAAGCTTTGAACTTTCTTAATTGCATAATATCCACTCCTTTCAGAAGCTTATAGCCTATCTTCTGTCTTCTATCTTCTGAAATATAGTATATCATAAAAATGGCAGGACCTAAATCCCGCCATTATAGTCCGTAAACACTTCCTGTCCTCTGAAAAACATCTCAGAGTCTGCTAAGTCCGCTCCTATTCCTTCTCTGGCTCGCGCTTGCTCTCCGTCTGAATCAACTTGTTCCATTTCCTGTAATAAGTTTGGACTACATCGCCAGCAACAAATCTCCTGAAAGGAGTTACACATATCTCCTCACATGCTTCACTGTCCTTAAAGGCAACAGTACTAATATGATATTTTGCCCCAAGCTTTATTGTGTCCTCTTTCGAAAGTCCAACTACAAGCAATGACTCATCCTCTGACGCTTTACTATTATCCACCCAGCAGCTTGGGAATTGATGATAGCTAAGTTCAAGCGCCTCGATCTCTGCTTTCAACTCAGATAGTTTCTTTTGATTCTCTTCTGATGTAAGATTCTCACTGAATGGTGCAAAAATTCCACATTCCTTGTCGTTAGTGAGTTCTTTGTACACCTTTGAAGCTAGTGTCTCCGTGAGCGGGTAATAATTGGTTCCTCTGAGTGTACTAACAGGAACAGCTCGCCCTATTGGCAAATTGGCAAAATTCTTTTTGCAAGAAGTATCTTCACATCCACCCATGCAATAGCTATATTCTAACATTCCATCCATAGTTTGTTTTCCTTTCTAACTTATTCTAGCTTACTGAAATTGTAAATGAATACTCATACTCATTATAGTCAGAATCGCACCCTTTCATAATAATTGTAAAATCCGATTCATCTAGTCTGTCAAAAGTAATGACACCTTCTGATGAAGCTCCTGCTGCGATGTCCGAGCTGAGTTCCGGATAATCAAAGTGATAACTTGTTTCAAATTGCTTACCGCTCTGCACAGCAACTGCCGAATACGAATAGATTGAGAAATTCCCGCTTCCCGTGTTTTGTGCAGTGACATACACTCTCGTTTCAGTGTCAGTGTAATCAACCTTGGTGATTGTAACAGCGCCATTTCCATTGGATACAGTCTGGTCTACTTCAACAGTTTTTTCAGCCTTAAAAGCATCCATTGCTGTTATCTCCTCAACGGACTCAGCCTTTACCTTGGGCATACTAACGGTTGTTCCAAGAAGATTCTCTCCTGACATTTCACCTTCAATGGTTCCTTTAACTTTGATATAGTCATCACTTGAAAGATTCAATGAGTTATCTGGGTCTGCATACTCAATGTAGGTGTTCTTTTCATAATTTGTAATATCGTAAAAAGCCTGAATATACAAGGTTCCATTGTCTTTGTCGATATCTAGAATCTGTGCTGTAAATTCGAATGTTCTTCCAACAAAATTTTCTGGTGATGTGTACAGTTCATCAATTTCAGATGCTTCGATTGCAGAAGTGTCGGTTGACGAACAACCAACAAAACTGAAAATTAACACTGTAGCTACCAAAATTCCCATACTCCGCTTAAGTTTCATATGCGCCTCCTTTACGTCCAATACATACTTTGTTATCTAGCACTTTGTTTAGCTTATTATTCTGACCTTCTCTGTCTTTATGTCTAGATACTACACTATTGGATGTCCACAAACTGGTACATCAAAAAAGGCAGGACCGAAATCCTACCTTTTGACTATTACAATTGATGGTAATGCCCTATTCTAACTCCCGATTAAGCCACTCCTCTTTAGTAAGATAATCGTTCTACATCGGCGTCCCAACTTCTATCAGGTTCCCATCCAAGTCATAGAAGCGTATAACCTTCTGCCCCCAGCTATGAGTCATTAATCGATTAACATATTGAATCGATGGATACAGCTCTTCAAGTCTCTGGGCAAAAGCCTCTACATTAGGCTCTTCAAAATACAATTCGCAAGAGTTATTCTGCGGAACTATGTCCTTTTGCAAAAATTCTTTCCAAATCTTCTCATCCTGAAGCACAAGCCCTTCTGTCAAAATCATATTGCCGTCGTTGTCTAGCACCACATCAAGGCCAAAAACATCATGGTAGAACTGTTTCGACTTCTCGATATCCTTAACGACTATAAGAACGTTCTTTAGTTTCATGGTGGTACCTCTTTTATATTTCAACTTCTCAATCCACTCTGCTTCCTTGAATCCAACAAGAACAGTATTATCACCTACAATCAATGGCCTCTTAATTAACATTCCATTTGTTGCAAGTAATCTGAGCTGTTCCTCTTCACTCATACTTGGAAGCTTGTCCTTAAGCTTCATCTCTTTATATAAGAGTCCACTAGAATTAAAGAACTTCTTAAGTGGAAGTCCGCTAGTTGAATACCATTCCCTCAATTCGTTATACGAAGGATTGTCCTCTACAATATGACGCTCGGTATAGCTTATATTATTCTCATCTAGCCAATTCCTAGCCTTCTTGCAGGTTGAGCATTTTGGATAACAGATAAAAGCAGTTTTCATTTAATTGCACTTCCTTTCTACTATTAGCTTACATCTTTATATAAAATACTTGGATATTATATGCATTAATAATCATTTAACTACTTGCATTCACAGTGATAATCACACCATCAACTGAGATATACCAATTCTTACCTCTTCGCGAAATTAAAGAATTATCACTTTGAATTTTATCTATACACCACTCAACCACATCATCTGTATCAAGAGAAAGATTCTTCTTTATCCTTAGTGCACCAAGCTCAGTAGTGTGTACCTTTCTTATATTTTCAATTAGATCATTATACATGTTCCATGCACTCCATCCAGTCTTCAAGAGGAAATATTTCAATTCTAGTTATTGCACTTTTTCTAACCTTCCCACACCCTATGTCCACTTTTTGTCGCATCTACCCTTTAAATCAGACAAATTATCTCAACAAGCAGACATATTCAACCAGCCTTCTTTGTTAAGCAATAGAATGCTACTATAGCCATATTGCTTTTATGCATATCCATATCAGCAATACCCAGATTAATATCACTGGTATTGCATAGTACCATTTCTTTGGTTTTCCATCTTTCCAGATTTCAACTGCTGCTTCCTTGCTTCTGCGCCACACATCATCAGGGATTAATTTCACCGCTAGCATTATTAGCGCTGGCAGAATTATAAGATCATCCAGATAACCCAATACAGGTATGAAGTCAGGGATTAAATCAATCGGTGAAAGTGCATATCCAATTGTGATGCCTGCAACAACTTTCGCCAAAGCCGGAGTTTCTTTATCTTTCAAAGCTATAAAAACTGCCGGGATATCTGATTTTAATTTTTTTGAAGATTCTTTCAGCCTAAGCTTCATTACTTCTCTTTGTAAATTACAGCTACGAGCGCCCCAACTATATCACTTGGAGATATCACCTGCTGTAGCTCCCATCCATCAGCTATATATTGATTCAATACTCTTGCTGATTCATCTAGGTCTTTCTCCCTTGAGAAATTAATACCCTTGTTCAGATAGATCATCTTATATTCTTTCATTGTGTTACCTCCATTTATATAGCTTTCAAAGCTACCTCACAACCGTGCAATTTTTCGTTGTCTTTTTGCCCGCATACAGTCTTGTATCTGCAATATTTATTGCGCTATTCAGCTCACTACTTTTATAATACTCGGCAATTCCGAAAGTTACAGTCACTTTAACAATCTCTCCATCGCGTGAGAACTCTAGACTCTCAATAGTTTTGCGAAGTTTCTCAATTTGCTCGTACACAGTTTCAATTGAATCATTTGCCGCAATGAGGAACTCCTCACCACCCCAACGAGATTTCAAATAGTCATCCGGCAGCACACCAATTATGCGTTGCGACACCCCAACCAGAACCTCATCGCCGAATTCATGACCATATAAATCATTGATTCGCTTAAACGAATCTATATCACCCATGACAATGCAATGTGGTTTACTATCATCGGAGAAAAGGATGCCAAAATTCTCATAAGCATAGCGACGGTTTGCGAGCTTAGTAAGTAAGTCATGCCTCGCCATGTTTTCCGCAGCTTCGGTCATCCTTTCTAACTCCAATAAATGCATATGTTCGTTGTATTGACTTTTTTGCAAAGAAATTGCAAGCGTCATGGCCAGAATTAGTGTAACCAAGAACAATAGTGGAAAACGCAATTGAAACTGCTCGTTGTATGGATACATAAGGAAGCTACTTGCAGGTGTCCAGAAAATTACAATCAGATATATCTGTAATATGAGGCACGTTGCAAAGCCAACAATAAAATCCACTACAATTATTGCTAGAAATGGGAATAATATAATCCAAAGGCATGCGAACCCATCATTGCCGCCATATATTACGAAGAAAGCAAACATCAGGCAGCAAGTCAGAGTTGTTGAATAAACGCATAGATTGTTGCTTCGATATTTCCACGAGATTACGGCTGAAAGCCCGTTGATTACACATCCCATTCCCGTAAATAATAGCATAATATAGGAATGTGCATATATATTTGCAAATGTCAGTAGCAAAAATGACAAAGATATTATTGATTGTAGAATTATTCTGCTCTTTAGTTTGGAAGTCCCTATATGCTCCTTTAGAACTCTGTTTCTTTGGAAAATTTCTCTTATGCTGTCTAAAATAGTACTCAATTATTGCTCCTTAATTATATGTTCTGATTTAATATGCCCTTGTCGCACGCAAAGGCTTGTAGTTCTCTCTGCTTCTATTCCAAGCAGCTTATTCATTTCGTCTGCAACGCTAGGGTAGTCAAAGCTATTATAGTGCGTAATAATATATCTTGCCTTTGTGATTCTGCCACTAGCCATTTTGCAAAAACTCTTCATTGGCGGTGATAAATGAAACACCCACACAGGCGTACATATCGTTACCAAGCTATATGCTGACAAGTCAACATTGATTTGTTCGATTGGCATTTCCCATCTGTGCATTCCATACCGTCCGCACCACCAGAAGCCCCGCGTACCAGCAGTCAGCTCGGTGGACTTAACTTCGTATATGTCTGCACCAGTTGCATTAGCTTCCTCGAGTGCTTTTTTTCTGGTATATCCCATTCTTGAGAAATACACTACAAGCATATCTTTATTATTCCCAATATTCGAATAATCTGACATATCAACTCGAAAATTCTCTTGCCTATAGAAAACCCATGCTGCATACCCTGTTATGGCTTGCAGAAGTCCAAAGATGAAATATATGGTAGACATGAAGTTCAATGGAAAGATAACAAACTGTATTGTAATCCATAGCATAAGTGTGAGTCCAAATAAGCCGCCCAGTATTATTCCGATGTATCGTTTTCTCAGCAGGAGAAATGCGGCAATGAGGTTTGTTATGCCGTTTACGCATAGTAGCGCAATTCCTGGGAAAACATAATTCTGAAAAAGAATATCGGCAAATGGCAGCACCTGAAAATATGGGAGCATAGATTCCATTCCCAAATTGCTTCCGTCCGGTGCAGTCAGCATTCCAACGGAACCTGCCACAGCTCCGATGCCAATAAATAGGCACCAGAAGATTAAGATTTTTCTTGCTTTGTTGTATCTTGAATGTGTGTTCATTGTACTCTCCCAGTTCTTATAAAATGTCCCTCTTGAATTGCCGCAAATGTTGCAACTAGGCATACAACTATCGCACTGTATCTTACTTCAATAAAGCTTATTGTAAGTGGAAATACGAATAGCAGTCCACCTGTCACCTTATTCATAATTGAATGAACGACAACCAATTTCTGCTCCATTACAAATCCAGATGCAATATTAATCACCTTGATTAGTGCAATAATTACAATCCAGATATATATACATCTATCAAAATTCAATAATGGAATAAGCTTAATCAAGCAAGCCGCTACAAAAATAAAATCTGCAACTGAATCCAGCTTTGCACCAAAGTCACTGACGGTGCCCATCTTTCTAGCAACAGTTCCATCTATCATATCTGTAAATCCTGCAATTAGATATAGCACATAGAACGGAATCGAGAGAGCTGGGCAAAACAGGATTGCAACACTGCATACAATTCTAATGCATGTTATAATATTTGCTACACTCGCAATTCCTTTTATTTTCACGATAAAAACCCTCATCAGCATTTGCATCTATCTCTTCGCGAGATAAATTTGCTTTATCTTGCTTTTGTTCTTTAATGCGTTTCACTTCATTGAGAACACTAACATCTGTTATTAAAGCCCTTGCTTTCTCCGAAATCTTATATGGTGTTATCGCAATCTTCATAAGTAATCTCTGGTCCACAATTCTTGAGACATTCTGTTGCGCCAGCCCCAAGTGATTACAATGCAAAACGGCTTCACATAGTTTCTCTTGGCTCTTTATTGATGAAAAAGCAGCTCTTTTTACTTCATCGCTGGTTCTTATACTCGAATTACATAATATCTCTAATGCAAAGTCATCGTCCTTCAAATAATAGAATACCATTGATGCACTTTCGCTATAACTCAAAGCCACTTCCTTCAAAGCCTCACTGTCTATCGTGCTAAGATAATATATTGCCATATCTCTTACCTTCGCACTTTTATTCTCTATAGCTATTTCTTTAAGACTATCAGCGCTAGTCATAGCTTGCGCTGCTGCAACTCTAATGAGGTCATTCGTATTGTCATTAAAAATGCGCATCACAAAATCTTGATTTGTAACTCTACACAAGGCTGCCGCTCTAACCTCGTCTCGCGCATCGTTATTAACTATCGATTCAAAGATACCTTGTGATTCTTCACTGTTCAGCAGGTTGATAGCATCAATTGCTTTGTATGCATTTCT
>JAAZHB010000004.1 GCA_012510935.1 Clostridiales bacterium | reverse complement strand
TATGCAGCAATTCCGCCCCTTCTTGTTCCAAGATGTGAATGATAATCTGTTCCGAAGAATAGATCTAGTATACAATCCTCTTTAGAGGTTATTCCAAAGAAACCACCCATTTTTACTCCAATCTTTTAGGCCTTAATCAAGTCAAAGATGCTACATCATAATGATGCTGCATCTTACCGTTATCATATTTACGAATGCGCAACCCGATAAGGTTGCGCATTCATTTATTTGTTGTACTCTATCTTACTTATTAAGCGAAGAAAAGTTCAGAAAGAGTCATTGGATCGATGTACTCGCCATCCTTGTAAACTCTCATATTTCCTGAAGCAATCTCATCGATAAGCATAACCTTATCGTTTGCATCATAACCGAACTCGAACTTAATATCATATAGCTCAAGACCTCTGTTTGCAAAATCATCAGCTACGATTTTTGTAATCTTCTGTGTCATTTCCTTAACTTCATCGTACTGCTTTGGTGTCATAACGCCAAGAATCTCAAGCCCATCCTTTGTAACTAGTGGATCACCAAGGTCATCATTCTTGAATGTCATCTCAACATAGTATGGAAGTTCAGCGCCTTCTTCAACATACTCACCATATCTCTTAAAGAAGCTTCCAACAGCTCTGCGTCTGCATACAACCTCAAGTCCCTTACCGAAAACCTTACCAGGAACAACTTCCATTGTTGTATCCTCAAGATTAACATCTACGAAATGTGTCTTGATTCCGGCTGCGTTAATCTTATCGAAGAAATACTTTGACATTCTTAGATTAACATCACCAACGCCCTCGATTGTAAGTCCAACCTGATTCTGTCCTGGATCGAATACGCCATCAATTCCTGTGCAATCGTCCTTAAACTTAAGCAGATAGTTTCCGTTCTCTAGTTCAAATACATTCTTTGTCTTTCCAGTGTAAATCAGTTTGTTAGCCATTGTCTTCTCTCCTTTATATCCTATAAATTATATTAAAAAAATAAAATCAAATTAGTAATGAATTGCTATACACAATTCTTCTAGAACTCTCGTTAGTCCTCTAATCTCGCTGCTATCCCTTTATCTTTGACCAGTACAGCTTCTGCATCTGCCTTTCTTTGCTTCGCATTACGAGTCGCTAAAGCATCATCTGGCAGTGAGATGATTTGAGCTGCTAGAATTCCAGCATTCTTCCCTGCGTCTACTCCCACAGTTGCAACTGGGATTCCTGGAGGCATCATCACTGTTGAGAGCAATGCATCCATTCCATCAAGAGCTTTAGACTTGCATGGGATTCCAATAACTGGAAGTGTTGTATTTGCAGCAATCGCTCCAGCCAAATGTGCTGCCATTCCTGCTGCTGCAATAATTACACCGAAGCCATTCTCTCTTGCATTAACTGCAAAATCTTTAGCTTCTTCTGGTGTTCTATGTGCTGAGTAAACATGTGCCTCGTACGGAACTCCGTAACTTGTTAATACATCAGTAGCCTTCTTTACAATAGGAAGATCACTGTCGCTTCCCATGATTACGCCAACCTTCTTCATAAAATACCTCCAAAAATATCGGCTTTATTTATCACTCCATAATAATCGCATATACATATACCTCAATCAACAAAAAACCGAATTTTATCGTTGGTTTTTCTTGAATCGTTGTGAATTGTTCGTACTATCTTGGTTTATTTATATAATTATATTCTTATCGTTCGTATTTTCCTATTCCTAACCACGTATCTATAGAATAAGCCTTTTTGATGAAAAATCAAATAGAGATTTATGTTTTTTTCGTGTTAAAAAAAGGACCGCTCCACTATGGCATCCACCTAGACTTCCAGGTATTTGTTTAAAGAACAGTCCTCAATCATTTAATTATTGTAAAACAAACTACTTAGTATATACTTTTGCTTCTGTCTCACCTGTAAGAACTCTGAGAGCGCCAAGTGCAAGTGCTTCCATCTCATTCTCACCTGGATATACATAAATAGGTGCGATTTTCTCAATATACTGTGTGATTTCCTCTACCATCTTCTTGCCGTGAGCAATTCCACCTGTGATAAAGATTCCATCAACATCATATTTAAGGACAGCTGCCATAGCCCCTGTGCACTTTCCAATCTGATAAGCGAAAGCCTTAAATGCAAGCTCTGCTTCCTTGTCTCCAGCTTCTACTCTAGCTGTAACATCTCTCATATCCTTAGTTCCAACATATG
>JAAZHB010000061.1 GCA_012510935.1 Clostridiales bacterium | reverse complement strand
ATTAATGGCGTTGGTGTCGCAACTGCAAACATTATCGGAAGAGCTTGTAATAATAGCTGGGCAAGGATTGAGAGCATGGACGAAGAAAGTCTTCTTGCGATAAATGGTGTAGGCGAGGTGCTCGCGCAAGATTATTTGAAATTTTTTCATAATGAAAGAAACAAGGCGCTCATTACCGCGCTATTAGATAGAGTTGAACTTGACGAGAACTTTGACGAGCAAGGCAGTGGACTTAGTGGAATGATTTTCGTTATCACTGGGAGTCTGAATCACTACGAGAATAGAAAAGACCTGAAAGCTGATATTGAGAAAGAGGGAGGCAAGGTTGCAGGAAGTGTATCTTCTAAAACGACTTACCTTATTACCAATGATAAGAGTTCGGGATCCTCAAAGAACGAGAAAGCGAGAGAATTAGGGGTTTCTATTATTGATGAGGATGAGGTTATTCAAATGCTTAGAGACGCAAATTAAGTTAAGTATGATTCTTTTCTATATTACATAAATAGAAGGAAAGAAAGGAGGCTATACTATGGAAAACATTAAATTTGATATTGATGCAGTAATAGAAGAAGCTGAAGAGAAAATCTTTGAACTGCTAGAAGAGAAGAGATATTTCCAATGTAGAGACGAGCTTCTGAAATATAATAGTGTAGATATTGCTATTATTTTGAAAGATATAATTAGAGAGTATGATATCCCAAAGGCTGTAACAGTTTTTAGGACACTACCTAAAAGCATATCTGTAGATGTATTTGCTAATCTTGATGTTGATGATCAGGTTGACATAATAAATGTTGTAACTGATCCGGAAATTGAATATATCATTGATGAACTTGATTTCGATGATATGATTGACGTACTTGAAGAACTTCCAGCGAATCTTGTAGATAAAATTTTGGAGAAGACCCCGAAAAACGAGCGTAGAATGATTAATACCTTCCTAAAATATAAGGAAGATAGCGCAGGGTCTTTGATGACACCAGATTATATCAACTTAAAGAAAAACTGGACAGTAAGAGAAGCTCTTGACCACATTAAAGCTGTGGGCATGGATTCGGAGACAATTTATACTTGTTATGTTCTAGATGGTGGGCGTAAACTTACAGGCATCATTTCGCTTAGATCTATGGTTATTGCTGATGAGAATACCAGAGTTTCTGATTTGATGCACGAAGATTATATTGTTGCACATGTAGATGCTGACCAGGAAGAAATCTCGGAACTATTTAAAAAATATGGGTACCTTACAATTCCAGTAGTTGATCACGAAGGACGATTGGTTGGTATTGTAACAGTTGATGATATCTTGAGCGTAATTGAAGAAGAAGCTACCGAGGATATGGAGCGTATGGGAGGTATTATCGATGGAGAAGATAAAGACTACCTAGATATGTCTGTTTGGGTGCATGTCAAGGCTCGTCTTCCATGGCTTATACTTCTTATGTTTTCGTATTTTATTACTGGTGGTATTATCTCCAATTTTGAACAGGCGCTTTCAAGTGTAATAGTACTAGTAACATATATGCCTATGCTGATGGGTACAGGAGGGAATTGCGGAACACAAGCGTCAACACTGATTATTCGCGGCATGGCTACTGGTGAGTTAGAGCTTAGCGATGTTTTGAAAGTGTTATGGAAGGAATTTCGCGTCAGTCTTGTTATTGGCGTTGTTTTATCTAGTATTAATTTTGCGAGAATTGTATTTATTGATAAGGAATCTACTTCGATTGCACTTACTGTATGCGTTGCAATGGTGATAATTGTTGCTTTTGCAAAGCTAATCGGAGCAATGTTGCCAATGCTTGCAAAGAAGATAGGATTTGACCCGGCACTTATGTCAGGCCCAATGATGGCATCAATTACTGATATGATATCGTTAGGAACTTATTTTGCTATGGCAGGATTCTTCCTAGGGGTGTAATATAAAAAAGACCGTTTTCAGCACGCAAGATGACATTTGAGCATCTTAACGAGCAGGAATTGAAATCGAAGAATATGGTTGTTATTAAAAATCTATTATATGGAGGAAGTCGTGAAGGAAAGAAATTACAATGAGCTGCAAGAGGTAGCTCGCAGATGTAGAGTTGACGCGATTAAGGCAATTCACAAGGCATCATCGGGTCACCCAGGCGGATCTTTTTCAGTTACAGACATTCTTGTTGCACTTTATTTTGACGAGATGAACATTGATCCAAAGAATCCAAAGATGTGTGGCAGGGATAGGTTAGTCCTTTCAAAAGGACATGCAGTTCCTGCACTTTATGCAGTTCTTGGCGAGAGAGGATATTTTGATGTTGACGAAATGATTAATCTTCGTCAGATTGATAGTCCATTCCAAGGACACCCAAATATGAAAAAAATTCCGGGAATAGAAATGTCAACAGGATCTCTTGGACAAGGATTCTCTGCGGCAGTCGGAATGGCTATTGCAGGGAAAATGGATAGTTCAGATGCTTTTGTTTACACTATTACAGGAGATGGAGAACTTCAAGAAGGAATTATCTGGGAGGCGGCTCTTTCAGCAGCAAGTCACAAACTGGATAATTTCATTGCAATTGTTGACTGGAATAATCTTCAAATTGACGGGGTTGTTGATACAGTTAAGAGAGTGGCTCCTATAGAAGAGAAGTTTGAGGCATTCGGGTTCAATATTGTTTTATGTGATGGACATAATTTTGAAAGCCTGCTTGAGGCAATTGACAAGGCAAAAGCAAATGCAGGAAGTGGGAAGCCAACTGCTGTTATTGCTAGGACTGTTAAGGGCAAGGGCGTATCATTTATGGAAAATCAAGCTGGCTGGCATGGTAAAGCTCCGAATGACGAGCAACTCGCTGCCGCTCTAAAGGAACTCGGAGGTGACAAATAATGGCTGATAAGATTGCTACTAGACAGGCATATGGCGAATTCCTGGCAGAGGAAGGCGCAAAGAGACCGGAACTTGTTGTAATGAGTGCAGACCTTTCCGGATCAAATAAGACAGATATTTTTGAGAAAGCATTCCCTGAAAGATTTGTGGAGTGCGGTATTTCAGAGCAGGATATGTATGCAGAGGCAGCTGGACTTGCTTATTCTGGCAAAGTTGTATGTGCTAGCACTTTTGCGATGTTTGCAGCAGGAAGAGCTTATGAGATCATTCGTAACTCAATCGGATATACTCATGCAAATGTTAAGGTTTGTGCTACACATGGGGGAATAACAGTTGGCGAAGATGGAGCTAGCCACCAGACTTTTGAAGACTTAGCTCTAATGAGAGAAATCCCAGGCATGGTAGTTGTAAATCCAGCTGATGCAGTTTCAACTAAGACACTTCTTTCTGAAGTTGTAGGAGCTGAGGGACCTGCTTATGTTAGACTCGGAAGAGCGGGGGTTCCAGTTATTTATGACGAAACATCTAATATAGTTCTGGGCAAGGCAAACCTTCTTCGTGAAGGAAATGCTGCAAGTATTATTGCTACAGGAATTATGGTTGCAGAGGCTCTAGCTGCAGCAGAAGTTCTTGCAGAAGAGGGCATTGATGCCAGAGTAGTAGATATGCACACAATTAAGCCTTTGGATAAGGATGTTATTATCGATTGCGCAAAGGAAACCGGAGCAATCGTAACTGCAGAGGAACATTCAGTTATTGGCGGACTTGGAAGTGCTGTTGCAGAAGTAGTAGTTCAGAATTGCCCTGTAAAGGTCGAGATGGTTGGACAAAAAGACTGCTTCGGTGAATCAGGGAAGCCGGCACATCTTCTTAAAAAGTATGGAATGACTTCAGAAGATATAATTGCGGCAGTAAATAAAGTATTAAATAAGTAGAAGTAAGGTGCGTTAATCTATTCTTAATGCACGAAAATATGCAAATTATTCAAAGGGCTTGGCGAGTTTTAGACTCCCGAGCTCTTTTAGAATAAATATTTATACATTATTATGAATTTTTTTTCAAAAAAGTGTTGCATTCACACAAAAGAGGTGCTAATATAACAACTGTCAAAGGAATAAATATACAAATTTACTTATAAAGATTTACAAATCAACGCATTTTCGTATTTATCTTTATTGACATTTTTAAACTAAGAAATGAATAATTACAAAGGAGACTAGAATGATGAAAACTAAGAAAATTGTTGCACTTGCACTAATTGCTGTACTTTCACTTGGGGTTATGACTTTAACATCATGCGGAAACGGAGATGATGACACACTACTGGCTGTTACAGAACCTACTTTCCCACCATTTGATACAACAGATGATGATGGAAACCTAGTTGGTTTTGATATGGACCTACTGAATGCTATCGCTGAGGACCAGGGATTCAAGGTAGAATACAAGGCACTCGAGTTTGATGCACTTATTCCTGCAATTGAGTCAGAGCAGGCAGATATCATCGCAGCTGGAATGAACGCAGAGGATCCAGAGCGTCAGAAAAAGGTAAACTTTTCAAACACGTACTATGACAGTGGTCTTGTAGTAGTAGTTAAAGCAGATAACACAACGGTTAATAGTGTTGATGATCTTACATCAGATATGAAGGTTGCAGGTCAGATTGGTACAACTTCAGCTGATAAGGTTAATGAACTAGCAGATGCAGGTCAGATTGCAGAAGCTGTTGTACTAAACAAGAACAGTGATGCTATTCTTCAACTTACAAACGGAGATGTTAGTGCTATTATCATGGATCTTCCAGTAGCTACTTCATACATTAAGCAACACCCAGATGAAATTAAGATTGTTGGTGAGACAATGAATGCAGAAGCTTATGGATTTGCAGTAAACAAGGACAACGATGAACTTCTTAAGAAGATTAATGCTGGACTTCAGAATGTAATTGATAGTGGAAAATATGATGAACTTGTTGACAAATGGTTCAACTAATTCCTAAAATAGAGATAAAATAATTAATTATTAATTAGCAGACGGAATCGGAACTTATTCGGTTCCGCCTTGCGTTGTACAAAGGGGAAAATATGGGCTTATATTTACAGGGGTTTTTGATAGCATGCAAAGGTATTCCAATGACAATCGGGGTCAGCCTTTTTGCTGTAATACTTGGTGCGTGCGTTGGATTCCTTCTTGCACTTGCCAGACAGACAGACAATAAGTTTTTGCGAGGAATTGCTACATTTTATGTTGAAGTAGTTAGAGGAACTCCAATGATCGTTCAGGCATTGGTTATGTCCTATGGATTGCCGCAGATTATTAAAGCTGTGGGGATGCATTTTACTTGGCCGTCACTTACTATTCCTGCAATGATAGTTTGTGGTCTTAACTCTGCTGCTTACATGGCAGAAGTTATTCGTTCCGGATTACAAGCAGTTGATAAGGGACAGATGGAGGCAGCTCGCTCACTTGGTATGTCTAAGAGGATGGCTATGAGGCTGATAATTCTGCCGCAGGCTATTAAAATTATTCTACCGGCATTCTGTAATGAATTTGTTACACTAATAAAGGAAACTTCTGTATTGAGTTTTGTTGGAGTTATAGAAATTACTCGTCGTGGTGCATTGTGGAATGCTCAGAGTTTTGAGACCTTCCCTGCATATATTGGCGTTGCACTAGCATATATGCTACTTACAATCCCATTGTCAAAGGCTATTGGACACTGGGAGAAAAAGTCGAACAGGAAGGGGGCATAGTTTTATGTCAATGATAGAAATTAAGAATCTACGCAAGAGTTTTGGTAGCCTTGAAGTATTAAAGGGCATTAATCAGACGGTAGAACAGAAAGAAGTTCTTTGTATTATTGGGCCATCTGGCTCGGGCAAATCAACTATGCTTAGATGCATTAACCACCTTGAGGAACCGACATCAGGCGAAATTTTTATCGATGAAGAATTGGTAACTGAAGAAAATCTGGATAAAGTTAGAACTAAGATGGGGATGGTTTTTCAGCAATTCAACTTATTTCCACACATGTCAGTTCTTGAGAATCTTACTTGTGCACCGATGAATGTTAGAGGCGTGAGTAAAGAAGAAGCAACAGAGAAGGCATTAAAGCTACTCAAAAGAGTTGGTCTTGAAGATAAGGTTCACTCTTATCCAAGCTCTCTTTCTGGCGGACAGCAACAGAGAGTGGCGATAGCTAGAGCTCTAGCTATGGACCCTGAGGTTATGCTTTTTGACGAGCCTACATCAGCACTTGACCCAGAGATGGTTGGAGAGGTGCTTGAAGTAATGCAAAAACTTGCGAAAGAAGGTATTGCAATGATTGTTGTGACTCATGAGATGGGATTTGCCAAAGAAGTTGCGGACAAAGTAATTTTCATGGATGGCGGTTACATTGTAGAGGAAGGCAGTCCAGAAGATGTAATCAACAATCCTCAGGAAGAGAGAACAAAGGATTTCCTGTCAAAGGTTCTAATTTAGTCCAGATAATGCAAATCAATTTTGCGAAAATATGACAGAAATTTTTAGATCGTTTATTCGTTAAAAGTCTTAATTTATTATTATATTTTTTTATAGAAAAAAGGGACATAAACTACCTAATTCATGGTGTTTATGTCCTTTCGTTTGCTTGAACATTGTTCTTTATTACGATATAATATATTTGTATGTTTACATACAGGAGGTTTTATGATTATTTTTAATGATGTAAGTAAAAATTATGGAGATAATGTAGGTCTTTCGCATGCTTCCACACACATCCACAAGGGAGATTTTGTTTTTCTTGTAGGACCAAGTGGAGCGGGTAAGACTACTTTTATTAGATTGATTTTGAAGGAACTAGAAAGTGACAATGGTAGCATTATTGTTGATGGCCAAGATGTTACGAAGATGTCAAGACGACAGATTCCTGAACTGAGGCAGAAGATAGGAATGGTATTCCAGGACTTTAGACTACTTGAGAAGAAGACCGTATATGAGAATGTTGCCTTTGCTATGGAAGTCGTTAACAGAAGGAAGAAGGAAATAAGAGAGAGAGTTCCATATGTTCTTGACCTTGTTGGAATTGCAGATATGATGGATAGATATCCTAATGAGCTATCAGCAGGTGAACAACAGAGAGTTGGTATTGCAAGAGCACTTGCAAATAGACCAAGAGTAATAATTGCGGATGAGCCTACAGGAAACTTAGACCCTGTTACTGCCATGGAAATCATGGAACTTCTTGAAAAAATTAATATTAGAGGAACAACAATTCTAATGGTTACACATGCTAAGAATGTTGTTGATAAGATGAATAAGAGAGTTGTTGCAATCGAGAATGGAAAGATTGTAAGAGACGAGGAAGGTAAGTATGGATTTGAGGCTGAGAATCAAGATTCATATTATTTAGACTATGATTCATCATCATCAGAGGAGGTAGATCCATATGTTTTCTAGATTCGGATATTATCTCAAACAAACATTTTCGCAGATGAAGAGAAACTTTGGTATGTATATTACTTCTACCGTTGCTATTACTGCGATGATGCTCATTCTCGGACTTTTCTTTGTTGCGTTTGTAAATGTAGACCTTTTTGCCGCAACAGTAAAGCAGAATTACAATGTTGTTCAGGCTTATGTGGATGATGAGAATACTACTGAAGTCAATGACGCATTGAAAAAGACAATTGAAGAAATTAATGGTGTAGAGAGTGCAAAGTATGTATCCAAGGATGAAGCTTTTGTTACACTACAAGAGCGATGGGGAGACAATGCATATCTCCTGGATAATATGCAAAGCAACCCCCTGCCAAATTCATATATGGTATATGTGTCTGATAGTGACGCAGCTGAGAGAGTTGCGACTACTTTGAAGAAGACCGATGGTGTTAATGATATCGTATATTATCAGGATACAATTAATAAGCTTGCGAGAATTACTCGTTTTATCGAAATTGGTTCAATCGTTGTAATGGCGTTCCTAGTAGTAATTTCTATTTTAATTGTTGCAAATACAATTAAGCTAACTGTATTTAATAGAGAGAAGGAAATTGGAATAATGAAGTACTTAGGTGCGACTGACTGGTTCGTCCGTGCTCCATTTATTCTTGGGGGTATCTTTATTGGATTATTGTCCTCGGGAATTGCGACGGGACTTATATATGTTTTATATAAAAAAATTATGGATATTCTGGGAATGGATCTGGCAAGAATGTTATCGGTTTCATTTGTTCCAGTTGGATATCTTATTACAAATTTGATGATTATTTTTGTAGCTCTTGGTGTTGGGATCGGAACTGTTGGTAGTATTATTTCTATAAGAAGATTCTTGGCAAAATAGCATAGAGGTGAATGATGAAAAGTAATAGGCTTAGAAATGTAATTATGGCGATGATATTATCGCTTTCGATGGTTGCATCTTGCGGAATTGGTGCATTTGCAAAGTCTGCATCTGAATATGATTCCGAAGCAGATGATGCTGCTAGCAAGGCGAATGCGGCAAATAGCAAATTCTATGATGCTGAACTGAAAGCACTCGCTGCACAAGATGAGATTGATGCTAAGACTTCTGAAATTGCAGAGTCTAAAGAGAAGATGGAGAAGAAGCAGGAAGAAGTTAAGGTGCAAGAAGGTTCGCTTAACGATAGACTTACTGCAATGTATAAGACTGGCACTGTTGGATATATTGATGTAATTCTAAGTTCAGAAGGAATTACAGATTTAATCCAGAATCTCGGAATGGTTCAGCAGATCCTAAAGAGTGATCAAGCTTTATTAAAGCAGCTTGAGAGCGATTATAAAGAGATTGAGGAACTCAAGAAACAGCAAGAAGATGCTAAGGTAGTTCTTGAACAGAAGCAGGCAGAGATTGAGAAGATTAAAGCAGAATATAAGGCAGAAGCTGAAAAATACCAGGCACAAGAAGAGAATCTAAGAGCTTTGTCTGATCAGGCAGCGGCAGCAGCAGCCGCAGAGGCAGCCGCAGCAGAAGAAGCTGCTGGTGGTGGAGGAAGTAGCAGCAGCGGAGGCGGCGGCAGCTTTACTCCTTCTGGTCAATATGCTTGGCCAACAAGATCAAATTACAAAATTACATCTCCATACGGATGGAGATGGCACCCAATCTGGGGTGACCAGAGATTTCATGATGGATTAGATATCGTTTTAACATCAGGAACCTATGGTTCGCCTGTCTATGCAGTAGGAGATGGTGTAGTAACATATGCTGGATGGTATGGTGGATACGGCAATTATGTAAGAATAGCTATAGGAAATGGGTACGTTCCTTTCTATGGACACATGGCTAGCATTGCGGTCTCATCCGGTCAGAGTGTAAGTAAGGGACAGGTTATTGGATATATCGGAAGCACAGGAGATTCTACTGGAGCTCACCTTCACTTTGGACTATATCAATATGGAAGTTCTGTTAATCCTTACAATTTATACTAATATAGTACTAACGAGATAAAAGTAAAAGCATGTCTATATGTTTAATTATTAATAGGCATATGACTGCTGCACAACTATAGGGGAGTATATGGTGCTGAATGCATAGGGTCATAAAACAAATTATTGAATCAAGAGGAATAGGCGAGAATGAACGAGAGGAGTTCTTCTCACCTAGACCTCAGCTTGCATATAATCCATTCCTGCTTGCGAATATGCGCGAGGGAGTGGATTTATTGCTTGATGCGGTAGATGAAGGAAGAAATATTGTAATCTATGGAGATTATGATGTTGATGGAATTACATCTACCTCACTTATGATGAAAGTAATAGGTTCGCTGACAGATAAAGTAAGCTACTATATACCATCAAGGTTTGATGAAGGCTATGGACTTCATAATGAATCAATAGATAGAATTCACGAGAATGGTGGCGAATTTATTCTAACGGTTGACTGTGGTTCTGTGTCAAAAGAAGAGACTGAGTATGCACATTCACTTGGGATTCAGACTCTTGTTACAGACCATCATAATATGTCGAGTATTTCTGCTGAAGGACTCATTATCAATCCAATGCAGGAGGAAGATGAATATCCATTTAAGGGTCTTGCAGGGGTAGGTGTTGCATATAAACTTGCACTTGCAATTTCAAGAATTAGACCTATTCCGAAAGAAATTATGGCTGAAGCTCTTGAATTTGCTGCTGTTGGAACTATTGCAGATATCATGGTAATGAAAGATGAGAACAGAACGATAGTAAAGTGTGGACTTCGCTTCATGAAACTGGGATGCCATAATATTGGATTGAGAAATCTTATTAAGCTATCGGGTTTAGACTATAGCAAACTTAAGACAAGCGATATTTCTTTTTGCATTGCACCAAGATTAAATGCCGCTGGAAGGCTCGGCGATGCAAGCTTGGGTGTTAAGCTATTTCTTTCAGAAACTGAAAGTGAAGCAATTGGATATTGCAATATGCTGATTGAAGCAAACCATAAGAGAAGGAGTCTTCAAGACGAGGCATTCAGCAAGAGCCTGGAAATTGCAAACAATAATAAAGAAGATGATTTTCTTTTACTTGAGGTGAACGATGCACATGAAGGCGTTCTAGGTATTGTTGCCGGGAAGCTGAGAGAGAATGTTAATAGACCTGTAGTAATCATTACAAAATCTGGAGATTACTACAAAGGGACAGGGCGTTCAATAAGTACAGTAAATCTTTTTGATATGCTGGATAAATACAGGGACAGTTTTATTAGCTTTGGTGGACATAGCGCTGCTTGTGGATTTTCTATTTTGCCAGAGAAAGTAGATGAATTAAGGACCAACCTTAATCAAGATATCGAAGAACTATATAAAGAGAAAAACAATCTTTTTGACATTGAGTATCACTATGATGCTGAACTGGAAATTAGTGATGTAAGTCTTGAACTTGCAAATGACATTCAAATGCTTGAACCATGTGGGAAGGGAAATGAAATACCTGAGTTTAAGTTAAGTGGTGTCATTCCTGTTAATTGGAAGTTCTTGAAGGGTGAGAAAAAACATGCTAAATTCACTATTGCCTCGAAGCATTGCGAATCATTAGAGTGCTTGATTTTCCAAGAGGCTGAGAAGTACGAGGAGATTGCTACTTCGAATACACCGGTGGATATTATTGGCGTCATTGAAGTAAATCATTGGAGAGACAGTGTTAAGCCTCAATTGAGAGTGCGATGCATTTTACCAGAAGGAGGGCTATGTAATGATAGATAACGATAATCAAGACAGAGACCCCGAACTGGAAGAGCCTCGTAAGCCAAGGAGCAGAAAAAGATTTGGATTTTTCATGCTCTTTACGGGGATACTATTAGGTGCGTGCCTGGCTTTTGGTGTTACAATGCTTACAGGGGGCAGACTTCTTACCGCGGCTCAGAGCGATTACTACTCTGGGATGGATAAGGTTTTTGGCAAAGCATATACAATGCAAACCATGTTTGAGAAGAATGCGTATTATGATTACAATGGCGATGAAGTATCTGAAACAGCAACTAATGCTGTTGCAAGTAGCTTGACGGATGATGAATATGTTAAATATTATACGGCTGCAGAGTATGAAAACCTTGAGAGAAATTATATTAAAGCCTATGTTGGAATTGGACTTGCTTGTACAGAGCAAGATGGTGCAATTGTTGTAACAAGGTTGATTTCGGATAGTCCTGCTGATGAGGCAGGTATTAAAGTGGGAGATGTCATCGTAAAGATTGATGACAAGGCAGTCGATTCTCTTAAAACTGCCAATGACTTGCTTTCAGGTGAGGCCGGGGAAGCTGTAACAGTTGTTATTAAGTCTGGCGATAAGACAGAATCTCATAAGATGAATAGGGTTGAACTTGAAGAGGAATGCATTGAATATGGGGTGTTAGAGGATGCAGATGCTATTGGGTACATCAGGCTGTTCAAATTTAGAGAAAATTCATCGAAGGAGTTTGATTCTGCGGTTAAATATTTAAAGAACAAAGGGTGTACTAAACTAATAATTGACTTTAGAGGTAATCCTGGAGGACTGAAAGAAGAAGGCGTTAAGGTGGCAGATAGACTTCTACCTGCAGGGAAAATTATGACCGAGAAGTCAAAGAATAAAGATGATGAGGTTGAGAAATCAGATGCATCATCAATAGATATTGAGTATGTCTTGCTGGTTGATGAGAATACGGCTAGTGCTGCAGAAATAGTGGCAGCAGCAGTTAAAGACAATGCTGGCGGTACTATAATTGGAAAGACAACATATGGAAAGGGGTTAATTCAAACTATCCATAAGTTTGAGGATGGCACAGCCATTAAGTATACAACTGGCGAGTATCTGTCCCCAAACGGTAAATCAATCAACAAGAATGGAGTTGAACCGGACATCACATCAGATGATCCATTGCAAGATGCTATCAAGCAGTTAAGCTAGTAGTTTTTTCAGGAGTAAATTAAATGTATATTTTCAGTAAGGACGGTTTTGGTGGTTCGAAGAAGGAAAGTCATGAACTGCTAGAACAAGCAATCGACCTATACAATAATGCAGAGAATTTTTGCACTGATATAAGTGGTGCGGATTTTTTGAAGAGGTTAAAGACCGAGGCAAAGGGCAAACCTTTTATTCCAGGCTGGAAGCATTTTTCGATTTCACATTCAAATGATACTTGGGCAATATTAATTGATGATGAAGTCTGTGGAATGGATATTCAATATCCTAGAAATTGCAAGATGAAAGAGATAATGCAGAAGTATTATAATGAAGAAGAGAAAGCTTTTGTATTGGAAGATGGAGAAGAGGCTTTTTGGGAAATATGGACTAGACGAGAGGCTGTGATTAAGGCTATCGGGGAGAATGTTTTTGCAAAGATTCCATCAGTTCTTAAGACAAAGATAGAAATTGATGGAAAAGAGTGGTTCTTGCAAAGGGTTGAAATTCTAGGTGTTGATGAAGTCCCATTTGGTGCAATTTGCACAAATAGAGAACCTGTCGATGTTCATTTCTTCCGTCTTTAGGTTGGAGTGTTTAAAGGGAATAAATCAAATACAAATGAGGATTTGTGGATGGAAGTAAATTCGGAGAAAATGAATGAGCTTGAGAAAGCGAATGTTGCTGCGGCAAGGTTTCTGTCACTTAGGATGCATTCCGAGAAGGAGTTAGTCGATAAGCTTAAACAGAAAGGTTTTGAGTATAGTATTATCAGTGAAGTTGTAGCAGAACTCAAAGAAAATGGCTACATTGATGATTATATGTATGCGATAAGGTTTATCGAAATCGGATATGGCAAAAAGCGTGCTCGAAAGAGACTCGCTAAGGAGTTAAGTGAACTAGGCATTTCGGCTGAAATAATTCGTAACGCTTTTGATGACTTTGAATATGAAAATAGCATTGATGAGTATGCGATGGCGGTCTCAATAGCGAAGAATGAAATAGCAATAAATGATGGAATTATAGATGAAAAGCTGCTTGGAAGAATTGCAAGGAAACTTGAACGACAAGGGTTTGATAATATTTACAGTATTGTAACAGAGATAAGAGAATGGAAAGACATAGACGAACAATAAATTTAATTGGAGAAGAAGCGCTTATGAAGCTTGAGGTTTCAAGTGTTCTTATTCTAGGCGTCGGAGGCGTTGGATCCTATGCTGCGGAAGCGATTGCTAGAGCTGGCATAGGAAAGATTACTATCATTGATGGTGATACAATTTGCCAAAGCAACTTGAATAGACAACTTGTGGCTTTGGAATCTACTCTTGGCAAACTTAAGGCAGTGGTAGAGGCTGAGAGAATCAGAGACATTAATCCGGAAATCAATGTTGATTATAAGGTCTTTTTCTATAAGGCTGGTATGGAACTTCCATTAGAAGAATATGATTATGTAATTGATGCAATTGACGATGTGGATGCTAAGGTTGCTATAATTAAAGAATGCAATGAGAAGAATATAAAGATTATTTCTTCGATGGGAACTGCAGGAAAGTTGCTAACGGAATTTAAGGTGGCAGATATTTCCAAGACAAGCATGTGCCCACTTGCGAAGACAATGCGCAAGAATTTGAGAGCTATTGGAATTGAACATCTGCCAGTTGTTTTTTCTGAAGAAAAACCGACGATATGCGGGAATGAACTTGGAACTTTAAGCTATGTACCTGGCGCTGCCGGGCTCACATTAGCTGGATATGTTATCCGCGAGCTAGCGGAAATTGATAAATAATATGTTTAGATTTGGGAGGAAAGATATGAAAAAGATTGTAATTACTGGTGGTCCAACTAATGAACCAATTGATGAGGTTATGAAGATTACTAATATGTCAACTGGAGGAACTTCTGTACAGCTTGGGCACCTATTCTGTGATGCGGGTTATAATGTTGTTCTTATTCTAAATAATGCAGTGCCATGTAATGAGAGAGATAACATGAAGGTAGTAAGAGTTGAGACAACTAATGACATGCTTAAAGCATTAGAGTCCGAAGCGAAGCATGATGATACAGATGCAATTATTCATGCAGCTGCTGTAGGTGATTATTTGGCAGATTTCTCATTCTTAATGGAGGATTTGGCTGACGAAATTTACAAGAAAATTGGAAAAATTGAATCAGCAGATGACATTCTAAAGATTATGAAAAATCCTAAGTGTAAGCTTGACGACTCAAGCAAAATTAGCAGCTATCAAGAGAATCTAACAGTAAAGTTGGGGCTTACTCCAAAGATTATCGGAAAGCTCAGATTCTGGTATCCTAACACGCTTCTTGTTGGATGCAAGTTGCTAGAGAATGTCGAAAAGAGTGAACTTTTTGATGTGGCTTCAGCGCTTTGCAACAAGAATCAGATGGATTATATTCTTGCAAATGACCTAGCTGATTTAAGAGCTGGAAACCCTTCTAGATACTTAATCAATAAGGATGGTTTTACAGAAATGGTTCTTAAGGATGTTGACGAAATATTCAAGTTTGTTGATGACAAGGTGAATTAAAATTATGGGGAACTCAGTAATTGCTATAGCCGTTGCACTCACAGCGCTTGTTACAATCACTTTGCTGATTGCAATTTATGCTCTTATAAGGGTTCAAAAAACGGCAAATAAGATGGACACCATGCTAAAGGGTTATGGTCAGGTAACAATCGATACTAGCCGCGCAGTTGTTGATCAGATGGGACTTGTAAATCAGAGACTTGAGTCCGTATATCAAGGCTTAGGTGAGATGAAAACTGTTGCAAATAGCGTAGGTGATCTTAAGAAAATCCTTTCGAATGTAAAGACGAGGGGAATTGTAGGGGAGGTTCAACTTGCTGCAATTCTTGGTCAGATAATGAGTAAGGAACAATATGATGAGAATGTTGAGACGATTCCTGGTAGCAACTACAGAGTGGAATTTGCTATCAGACTACCCGGCGATGGTGAAAGACCTGTCTACTTGCCTATTGACTCAAAGTTTCCTGGGGATGCATATGGGGTTCTTGTTGATGCTTATGATCTAGGGGACAAGGAAATAATTAATAAAACCAAGAAAGCTTTGATGGCTGGAATCAAGAATATGGCAAAGGATATCAAGATGAAATATATTGAGCCTCCATATACAACTGATTTTGGAATAATGTTCCTTCCTTTTGAGGGGCTATATTCGGAAGCCGTGAATTGCGGTATGGTAGAGGAACTTCAAAGAACCTACAATATTACAATTGCCGGACCGACAACAATGGCAGCCTTAATAAACAGCCTTCAAATGGGATTCAATACTCTTGTTATTGAGCGGAAATCTCATGAGGTATGGGAAACGCTAGGTGCTGTAAAGACTGAGTTTGAGAAGTTCGACAAAGGTTTGAACTCTGTACGCAAACATATTACTGATATAGATAATGAGCTTGATTCACTTGTTGGAACTAGAAGCAGGGCAATAAACAGAAAGCTTCGAAGTGTCACCTCCTTAGAAGAGGATAAAACAAGAGAAATTCTTGATGGTGAGTAGAAAGATAGTTAGATACAATTAAGTATCAAGAATATAATTTAAGGAGGGCTTTCTTGTGAAAATATGGGCTATTGGGGATCTTCATTTATCGCATAGCGAGAATGTGGATAAGCCAATGGGAATATTTGGGCAAGGTTGGGAGAATCACGATAAGCGTCTTTATGAAGCATGGCTCGAATGTGTGGAAGAGGATGATATCGTAATGATTCCTGGCGATATAAGTTGGGCGTTAAGGTTAGAGGATGCTATCCCTGATTTTGAATGGCTACACAGCTTACCAGGAACCAAACTTATTTCCAAAGGCAACCACGATTTGTGGTGGAATCGAATAAACTATCTAAATTCGTTATATGATGACATTAGATTTTTACAAAATGACTGTTATTATGTAGAGCAGAATAATATTGTTGTAGTTGCAACCAGAGGTTGGCCATATCCGGGTTCAATCGAATATTCACAGCATGATGCTAAGATTTATAGAAGAGAACTGTTGCGCCTTAAGATGGGACTTGACAAGGCTGTTAAGCTAAACAAGGTTGACGAAAGACTTGTTGTGTCGTTGCATTATCCACCGACCGATGCAACGGGCAAGTCAACAGAGTTTACAGATGTTCTTGAGGAGTATGGTGTAAGCGACTGCGTGTATGGGCATCTTCATGGTGGGCAGGCTTTTCTTAGTGCTGTTAGAGGAGAGCATAGAGGTGTGAAATATCATCTTGTATCGCTTGATTATTTAGAATCAAGACCAAAACTTATTATAGAGGGAGAATAGATTTTTATGAAGTATGTGTTCGTTATCAACCCGGTGTCTGGAAAGGGTCAGCATAATAGGCGCTTAGTTCCAGCAATCGAGAACTTCATCGAGCAAAATCCTAACGAAAATATTTCGATAAAATATACTTGTGGAGAGAAGGATGCCACTATATTAGCAAGCCTAATTGCAGGCGAAGCCGGCGAGGAGAAGATGACTGTTTTTGCTTGTGGCGGAGATGGAACAATACAAGAGGTTGCAGCTGGTTTATATGGACACGAGAATGCTACACTTGGTATAGTACCTATAGGCTCAGGAAATGATTTTGCGAGGGCGCTATGTGGCAAGAATGCAATTCCGAGACTTCTTGATTTTGATAAGCAGCTTAACGGCAACGAAATTGAGATTGATTTATTGCAATTAAGCTATGAATTTGAAGGACAGAATTATAAGAGAATTGT
>JAAZHB010000060.1 GCA_012510935.1 Clostridiales bacterium | reverse complement strand
TTTTCTTGGGTATATATATTCTGCCCAAGTGCAGTATTCATATATGCACCCTCAACATCATGCGTAGCTAGAGCATTACCTGCAAAAATTGCATCTGCATATCCAGCCTCAATAATAGCTACTAGTGCATGTCTTGCCTTGGCGTCAAACGAGAACGCCGGCCCAAGAACCCATACAACAGATCCATTTTGCTTCTCATGTTTAAGAAGTTCAACAATCTCATCTACATCTTTAGAGAAAGATGTCTCTCTAGATCTACCTGTACGAAACGCAAATGTGTCTTTCTCAGCCGAAGCCTCATCAAAGCCTGTTGAATGCATATAAATGCCTTCTTCGCAATTCTCCGTTCTCCCGCAGATTACACTATCACCCTTTTTCAGTCGCCTAGCTTCAAGTGTAATAACCTTCTCTCCGTCATAAACTGGCACTACATCCATTCTGCTTTCTTTGCAAAGTTGCCATTCACCATCAATTTTAAAATATTCTGGGAAAATGCTCATAGCATGAAAATCGAATGGCGCTACTCCATCTTCCATTGCAGGCATCATCTTACAATTAGGTGCCTCACGGAATTTAGCCATTTCAAAATCCGGTTTATTGTATTTCTTTAACTCAAAAGTCATAAAATCTCCTCAAGTAACTACTTGATGCCATTTCTATTATTCTTGATTAGTAGAATAAAATACCAGATACACATAATGAACAGTGCTCCACCCAAAATCTTTAAAATCATGCCCATATCCTTACCTCCTATTAAATAAATGTACTATACAAATAATTACTTGTAATAATACTTTCCTTTCTTTGGATATACTTCCTTTATGTCACCACGCTTAAACGCTTCAATTAGCTGATTGAGATCGTCAATTTGGCCTTGAAGCTCTGCACCGGCATCTGTATCCATTATTTGGAGCCTCTCTGGCGTCATCCCAATTAAATGCATTACCGGCCTATGGAATACCTGTGTACCGTCCTCATTAATTGGTTCATATGGTTGATGCTCAGCAAGATAAAAGTTCTGAGAAGTGAAAATCGCTGTGTAACCTGCTATTCCAGTCGTCTTCTGGTATGCCTTTGAGATTCCGCCATCTATTACAAGAACCTTTCCGTTGCCTCTAAGAGGGCTTTCTCCGTCCTTATGTTTAACTGGCACATGCCCATTGAGAATCCTTCCAATCTTTGGATCAAGCCCAAAATCCTTAAGAATCTTATCACATATTGCCTCTTCACTGATTAACTTGTAATAAGGAACTGTATGCTCCTTGTGTGTTGACTTATCATAAATAAAATAGCGTTCAAAAGTAGTCATCTTATCCTTGCCAAACAAAGGGGAGTCTTCTGCAAGCCACAAATACCACATTATTAAAGCTGCATCGGCCCTACCCTGTCCTCGCTCATGATCAAAATATGCCCAGCGAACCATTTCATCAACTTTATCCATATAAGAAACTCCACTATATGGTTCTCCATCAATGATTATTTCTTTAAATTCTCCATCCTCAGTAAAAGGAATAGATCCATGATAGAATACATTCCCGTCAGTCACCTTATATAAGCTCCCGTGAGAATATAGGAATCTCAAATTCTCTTGCATACTCTTCGATGCTGCTATGGATGCTTCGAGCGCGACCATAACTTCTTCCTCTTCCTTAGTCAGCTTTAGTGGATCTTTAGGGTCAACCGTTGGCAAGTTCATATCTCTCATCGGATACTCAACTCCGCTGATTTTTACAGTGCCCTTCTCAAAATTCAATGTTTCAAGAATATTTCTGTGATCCAAATTCATCTCTGGATGCTTCTTTATTTCCTGGCCCTCAATCTTAAATTGCATAATTGAAATCATTTTATGCATCTTAGCAGCCAGCGGCTCAGGTATTGGATCAAACCTATTCTTATCTAAAGTATTAGGCTCAAAGAACTCACATGGATCATCTCCATAAATTTGTTGAGCAAATGTTGCAAGCGGTCTTAAATTGATTGCATAACCAAACTCCAACATGTCAAAATTGTTATATCGTATATTAATACGAATCATATTGGCTATACAAGCTCTATTACCGCAAGCAGCACCCATCCATAGAATATCATGATTGCCCCATTGAATATCAACATTACGTCGTCCCATTAGGAACTTCATAATTTCATGAGACTTTGGTCCTCTATCATATATATCTCCAATGATATGTAATCTATCTACTGCAAGATCGCTTATTGTGTCAGCAAGCTCAATAAGGAAAGTCTTTGCAACGTCATATTCGAAAATTGATTTAATAATCTCCTGATAATACTTTAGCCTGTCACTTGCATCATCCGCATACATAAGTTCTTCCATGGCATATCCAGAGTTCTGTGGAAGAATTCTTCTAACCTTTGATCTTGAATACTTATTGCCGATTCTCCTACAAACCTTAATAAGTCTATATATTTCAGTTTCGCACCACTCATCAAAATCTCTTTCATTCTTCTCTCGTCTTGCAATCTCAGCTTGTGGATTATAGATTAATGCTGCAAGTGAATCGCACTCTGCATCAGTCAGTACCCCTGCAAAAACCTCTTCAACTCTTAATCTTATAATCCCAGCGCCACTTCGTACAAAGTATTGAAATGCATCATATTCACCGTGAATATCACTTAGGAAAAAATCCGTGCCTTTAGGGAGTGCAAGGATTGCCCTAAGATTAATAATCTCAGTCTTTGCCGCCCTATGATTCGGGAAAGACTTCGCAAGCTCATTAAGAAACTTATAATCACCCATTAAAGTTTACCTCTCGTTAGTAATATTTCTACCTAAAATATCGAATATCGCGTCAATACCGAATTAGTCTTCATCCACTTTCATTATATCTGCACCTAAAGATTTAAACTTTGAAACAAAGTTGTCGTAACCTCTTTCAATATGATAAATCTCACTTACTTCGGTAGTTCCCGATGCATAAAGCCCTGCAAGAACCATCGCAGCTCCTGCTCTAAGATCTGTTGATCTAACCTTTGCACCCTTTAGTGCCTTTCCACCAGGGATAATAGCTTCTCTGTTCTCAGTTACTATATCAGCGCCCATTCTATTAAGTTCTACTACATGCATAAATCTATTCTCGAAAACAGTTTCCTTAACATGACTTTCACCCTCAACTGTTGTAAGAAAAGCCATGAACGGTGACTGAATATCTGTTGGAAACCCTGGATATGGAAGTGTCTTGATATCTGTTGCGACAAGACTCCTATCTCCTGTTGCATCTACAACAATTCCATCCTCCGTAACATCCACAGCTACTCCACACTCTTTGAGCTTCGCAATGATAGGTCTTACATGTCCTGGTATTCCATTCTTAATGCACACATTCCCTCTAGTGATTGCAGCAGCAAGCATGAATGTTCCTGCCTCAATCCTATCTGGTATTACTTCGTGAATTGCGCCAGAAAGGGTCTCCACACCTTCTACTCTAATCATATCAGTTCCCGCACTCTTAATCTTTGCTCCCATCTTATTAAGCTGGTTAGCTAAATCAATTATTTCAGGCTCCTTCGCTGCATTTTCAATAATAGTAGTACCATGAGCTAAAGTAGCAGCCATAAGAATGTTCTCGGTTGCACCTACACTAGGAAAGTCAAGATAGATGACATCCCCTTGCAATCCCTCTGGACCTATCTCGAGAATAACCATATCGTTCTCTTCTCTAACTGTAGCTCCAAGAGCCTTAAAGCCCTTGAGATGCAAATCTATTGGTCTTTTACCGATAGTGCATCCGCCCGGCATTGGCATTACACACTTGCCACACCTTGCAAGAAGAGGTCCCATAGCCATTGTTGATGCTCTCATCTCTTGCACAAGCTCAGGATTGCCCTCTACCGTTGAAATTGTTCTCGCCTCGACCTTAACAACCCCCGGTTGCGAGTCATCCACCCTCGCGCCATAGCTTTCGAGCATCTTCTTCATTATATTTACATCGGCAAGATTTGGAACACACTCAACAGTGCACTCAGCACTTGTTAAAAGCGTAGCAGCTAGCAGCGGTAAAACTGCATTCTTTGCTCCACTTATCACTACTTCTCCATGGAGTGGTCCATTATTGTTGACGAGTATTTTGGCCATTATTTCTTGCCTCTCTTCCTTCTGTTCTTCTTATTATTTTTATCTTCAGTCTCACAGTTTGCTCTCTTCTTGAACTTAGTGCCGCCCTTTAATGTCTTAATCAAATTTACAACTTTCTTTGTAAATAGACCTGCTGCAACAACAGTTACTATTCTTTCAACTGCCTCGGACTGTTCTTCAACTTTTCTTGAAATAGTTTTAACTGTAACATTTGCAGCATTTGCTGTATCTGTTGCAATGTCCACCAGCACATCAACTTTCTGGAAAGTGGTTCTTGCGCTCAGTGCCAGCAGCAAAAGAGCGACGGCTAGAATAATTACCGTGATTAGCAAGCAAGCCGCAAGAAAGTGATTAAATGATATTGTTAATTGCATAATATCCTCCTTCTGCCACTACAGGCTTACTTTCTTTTAAAAGGT
>JAAZHB010000059.1 GCA_012510935.1 Clostridiales bacterium | reverse complement strand
TTCCTCGCCACCATTAAGCTTGTTATATTCTTCGTCAAGAAGTTGTTGGAACTCTTCATTCTTCTTATATAAAGTATAGAACTTGTCAATTTTCTTCGTAGCTTCATTCTCTGCATCGTCAACAGCAGCTTCATCGCCGAAGAGTTCTTTCTCAAGATCCTCAATTGACATAGCGTCGGTTGCCGCATCCTCACCAGGAGCATCAATTACAGCAACAACTTCCTCTGTTGTTTCTATTACTTCCTCTGAAGTATTTTCATCTGAATTGTCCTCTATTTCTTTTATTGAGGCATCCGCTTCTACAGGTGCAACTTCCTGTCCTAGAATTTCTCCAAGCATTACATCAAGATCGTCATTCTGTTCTTCAACTATTTCATCGCTGCTATCTGATGTTACATCGCTGCTATCTGACATTAGTTCTTCGAACAAGTCTGCAGGCGATTCAGCAGATTCTTTAATAGTCTCATCATCGAGCTCTTGAGCAGGCTCTTCAACCGTATCTTCTATATGTTCATGTTCTTCAACTGATTCTTCTTCCACTTGAGGTTCAACTAAATCTTCAATAGTTACAGTATCTGCTTTAGGAATCTCAATTGGTTCTTCGTTATCTTCCCCAATTAATTCTGCGAGTCTTCTCTTTAGAGCCTCGATTTCAGATTCTACTGATTCTGGCTCCGCCTCTTTGGCAACGGCTGCAACGAAAGGTGTTGCATCTGTATCCCCTTCTTCAGCGTTTTCATCTTCCTCGTCATCGATTTCTTCTTCTGTACCATCGACGCTATAATCATCACTTGACTCATCTTCTTCTGATTCGTCTCCTTCTGACTCATCATCCTCCGAGTCGTCATTTTCATCTTCCTCTTCGTCTAGCTCATTTTTCATAGCTCTATGAGAAGGAACATAATCAAAATTCAAATAAGAATCTTCTACATCACTCTCGCTATCTGACTCCTCGTCGTCATCGTCGACTTCATCAGCGTCATAATTGTCGCTAGTTGATTCATCTTCATATGACACCTCGAATTCTGGTTCTTCAGTTTCTTTAGCTTCTTTAGCTTCGACAACTTCAGCAGTTTCTTTAGTTTCCCCAGTTTCGGTAGCTTCTTCAATCTCATTATCATCTTCATCTTCGCCAACCAGTTCAACAATGATATCATCGAGAACCTTTGATGCTTCTTCCTCTGCAAGGTCTACTGCTTCAATTTCTTGAGTTTGCATGCTGTCAAAGTCAATTTCAACTATATCTTCGTCATCATCTTCTTGCTCAAGTTCTACTGGTGGAATAAACTCTGTCTCTTCATACATCTTTGGCTCATAAATCTGTGGAGCAGCCGCTCTTAACTGATCTTCATACTTCTGCTCAGCTTCATTCTCATCTGCAGTTCCTCTTGAGTTAAGATAGTCTGAATAAGCAGCCCCTGTATCAATGGCCTGCTCACTATTATCAATCAAATCATCAACTGCCTTTGATGCTTCTGCTTGATTTGCTTCAACTACATCTCTTTCTTCACGCTCCTGCTTGAGGATATCAATGAAACTCATTGTTCTTCCTGGGTCTGTAGATGGCTTATTGAGTTCTTCAAAAAGATTATCATCATCTGAAAATCTAATTGCTTTGTGCTCTGCCTCTGGCTCTACAGCAGACTCCACTAAAGATTCTGTAACATGTTCAGGCATTCCGAGTCCACTTGCAGGTTGATTTACCACTGGTGCTTCAGTACCCCATGGTGACTCAACCTCTGGAACGTCCTTCTTTAAAGGCTCATCAATTACATTGCTCCAATCAAAAACAACCTTGTTTGTTACAGGCCTCTTTACAGGTGCATCTTCATCAAAAGATGCCTTGTCAACATAGCTTCTAGTAGTTTCAACTACATCGGCTTCAACTCTTGCCCCGCAAGCACTACAAAACTTAGCGCTATCAAGCAGTTCTTTGCCACAATTCGCACAATACACTATGTTTACCTCCGTTATTCCTCGGTCGAAAGAATCGACCTACTAATTTACATAATAATTATATATACATTTTCAGCAAAATAGTACAACATTTTGGGCTTTTTTTCAATCCCTTCTAACTTATTTGTGATTATTTATGTTTATTTTCACAGAAATTCTGCATATAAATATGCGTTTTTACTGTCATTTTGATTGTTTTTCATTTTAAAAATCTTTTTTTCAAAATCTTGATTTTTTTCAGATTTATTCCTTGACACAACCAATTCCCAATGTTATTATAATCAAGCGTTCTTAAGCGTAGACAATTTTGGACGATTAGCTCAGCTGGCAGAGCACCTGACTCTTAATCAGGGTGTCCAGGGTTCGAACCCCTGATCGTCCACCAGATATAAAGCCTTGAAACTTCAATGTTTCAAGGCTTTTTTTATTATCATAATATATTCAAACTACTTAGAATTGCTATAGACATATTGAAATGTTAAAATTACTGTAATTAATAAGCATTGAAAGACAGGTGATATTATGTCAAAACTGATTATTGCAGCATCATTAGATATTGCCATTACAATCATTCTCTATCTGATATGGCACAAAAATAAACCCGAACAAGATTCTCATAAGAATAAAATTCGTCGGCAAATCATTGCTGGTTTACTCTTTGGTGCCTCAGCGATTTTTGCGACAGAAAATGCCATATTTGTTGGCGGCGCCGCAATTAATATTCGCGATGCAGCCCCTCTTTGTGCAGGGTTGATTTTTGGCGGCCCTGCTGGAATTATTGCAGGTTTTATCGGTGGAATTGAAAGAGCCATTGCAATCAACTGGGGAGCAGCGCAATATACTGTAATTGCGTGTACGCTTTCAACTTGTCTTGCCGGCTTATTCGCTGCGGTTCTTCGCAAATTCATTTTTGACAGCAAGATTCCTCCAATTTTATATGGACTCTTCTCTGCTGTTGTCATGGAGACAATCCATATGCTTATGGTTTTTTTCACACACATGGACGACATTCAGATGGCTTTTACGATTGTAAAGAAGTGTACGATGCCTATGATTGTTATTAATAGTGTTGCAGTTATGCTTTCAATTGTTGCCGTAAAGGTACTGTCTAATAAGCAAACGGAGAAAAACCACCTTCTAAAGATTTCTCAAAGCTTTCAGCGCGCATTAATGATTTGTATAGTATTTGTATTCATTCTCTCTTCGTTATTTATTAATATTACGCAAACGCGCCTTGCAGAAAAAAATGCATCATATCTTTTAAGTGTTAATATTGATGACGCACTAGCGGCTCTTTCGGATTCTTCGACAGATGTTGCCTATGTAACAGATAATCGCCATGTCGGTAATACTGGCTATATGCTTATTGCAGATTCTAGTCAAACAATTGTAGGTGGGCAAGCTCTCGGAGAATCTCTGTCAGATTTAAATCTTGACTTGTCAGTTGCTAATGAAGGACTTACTTTATCTGGTGATATTGATAATATCGCATCAAGATATATGTTTACACAATCAAATGGCTACACAATAATTGCTGTTATTCCCGAGGAAGAAGTCATTAGAGCTGGCTCCTTATCCACATACATGAATGTCTTTATTGAAATATTGCTATTTGCAGTTCTGTTTATTCTAGTATATTACTTAATCAGAAAACAGATTGTGGAGAATATCAATAAGATAAATAAATCTCTTGCTCAAATAACAAATGGCAACCTTGACACTGTCGTTGATGTTCGCACTAATAGAGAATTCGCTTCTCTGTCAGATGATATTAACTCAACAGTTGTTACACTCAAGAATTATATTGCAGAAGCTTCAGCAAGAATCGATAAAGAGTTAGAGTTTGCAAAAGAGATACAGAATTCCAGTCTCCCTACAATAACAGAAGCAATAAAAAATGATGGTCGATATACAATCTACGCTAAGATGAGCCCGGCTAAAGAAGTTGGCGGTGATTTCTATGATTACTATTATATTGGAGAACGCTATTTTGTTATTACAGTAGCCGATGTTTCGGGCAAAGGAATTCCCGCAGCAATGTTTATGATGCGTGCTAAAGCAACGCTTAAAGGTCTCGCCGAAGAAGCACTAAGTGTTGCAAAAATAATGCAAGAGGCTAACACTCATCTTTGTTCTGGAAATGATTCGGGAATGTTTGTGACTGCATGGGTGGGTATAGTTGACCTTGAGACTGGTATGATGCATTCATCTTCTGCAGGTCACAACCCTCCTCTTATTATGAAGAAGAATGGCGAGGTGTCATTTTATAAATATAAGACCGGCTTTGTTCTAGCCGGAATGGAGAGCATCCGTTATAAAGAGTACGAGCTTGCATTGGAACCGGGAGATAAGATTCTTCTATATACAGATGGTGTAACTGAGGCAACTGATTCATATAATGCGCTTTATGGAGATGATAGGCTTCTTTCCCTGATATGCGAGAACTATTCGAGCTCGCCGCTAAGTATTTGTAACGCGGTTCTATCGGACATAGATACCTTTGTAAAAGAGGCACCACAATTTGACGATATTACTTTACTTTGTTTTGAATATAACGGTGAGAACGATTCTGATGAGAATAGCATAGAATTACCCGCTGTAATAACAAATATTGCTAAAGTAACTGACTTTGTTGAAGATAAAATGTCCTCATCTGGTTTTCCAGCGAAATTCATTAGCCAAATCAACATAGTAATAGATGAAATAGTCAGTAATATTTCCAATTATGCTTACACTCCGAATACTGGCAGCGTAGAGGTTTGTCTTAAAATATCCGATAATCCCCATGCTATTACTTTAAGTTTTATTGATAACGGCATAGCATATAATCCGCTTGAAAGAACTGATCCGGATATAACACTTCCTGAAAGCAAAAGACAAATTGGCGGGTTAGGAATCCTTATGGTAAAAAATATTGTAGATGAGATTTCTTACAAGAGGTGTGACGGTCAGAATATTTTAACAATTTCAAAAGTTTCCAATTTGTGAAATTGTTAAAAATAAACAGCAGTCTATACTGGCTTTGCTTTAAAAAAATAGAGATGCAAAATTTTTCAACTTTTGCATCTCTTTTCTTTTACTCAATATCTAAAATATCGCAAAATCCCGTCATTTCAAAGACTTCCATGACAACATCCCTAACATTTACAAGATTAAGACTGCCTTGCTTATTCATTGTCTTCTGTGCGGCTAGAAGAACTCTTAGCCCGGCAGAGGAGATATACTCAACTTCAGCAAAATCAAAAGTCAAACTGCTTATCCCAACAATTTCCTTTTCTAGTGTCGCCTCAAGCTCTGGCGCGGTCATGGTATCAAGTCTACCTAATAGTGCTATGGTTAACTTGTCATTGTTTTTTTCAGTGCATATTTTCATATAATTTTGCCTCCTAGTTAATAGAATTATTTTTCATATTTATCTTAATTTTTAGAATCTACTCTTTGCCTTTCAATGAGTTCTGCAAAGTGACCGTTTTTCTCAATAAGAGTCTCGTAGGTTCCATCCTCAACGATGTTCCCATTTTTTAATACAATTATCCTATCACATTGTTTTATAGTTGTTAATCTATGCGCGATTACAATTCTTGTGCAATTTAAAGAGTCAAGCGCATCTGATATTTTCTTTTGAGAAATATTGTCTAAAGCCGACGTTGCTTCATCAAATATTAAAATTTTGGGACTGGCTACTACTGCTCGCGCAATCATTATTCGCTGCTTCTGTCCGCCAGAAATTACCCCCATGCTATCCGAAATAACCGTATGCATTCCCATCGGCATTTGTCTAATATCATCAGCGATTCCCGCAATCTCAGCGGCTTCCCAAACATCTTCTTCTGAAAGAGATAGGTCAGACAGTGCAATGTTAGAATATATATCACCAAGGAAAAGCTTTCCGTTTTGAGTAACGACACCAATATTTTTTCTCAGCGACTTCAAATCCAATTCATTTATATTCCTATTATCATAGCTGATTGATCCTTTTTGCGGGCTCTCGAAACCTAACAAGAGTCTGATTAGAGTTGACTTTCCACACCCTGTATCTCCAACTACTGCAATATATTCTCCATTTTTAATAGAAAGAGATACATCATCAAGAATCAGAGGCATAGTTGGTGAATATCTAAATGAAAGATGATTTAATTCCACCCTTCCGGATAGTTTCCTTACCATTTTCCTATTTCCTGTTACTTCAGGTTTCTCATTAAAGATCGGTTCTGCCATATCTAGCATTGGTCTAATATTTGCAGTCATCAGTATAATCTCAGATAATGATACGAATGCAACTGATGCCATCCCAAATGCAGTATCAAATGCTAGATAATCATCTACAGGAATTTTATATGCTATTGCAAATATATATATTGCAATTGTTCCTAGCAGGGTAATTGCTGTCGCAAGAACCGCATTAAGCCTAATTAAAGAAGGTGAATCATATGCAGCTCTAGCAACTTCAGCATACTCTCCTGCCCATTTTGCAAAAGCTCTTTTTTCTGCTCCAGCAATTTTTATTTTCTGTATTCCTGTAATAATTGAATATTCAGTTCCGCTCTCCTTTGATGTGTATTCCATCTCAGTCCTGCTAAACTTTGCTTGGGCTTGTCCTAATAGTACTGCTACTATCAGCATTAGCAAAAGCACAAGAATTGCTGGAATAATAAGTTGTCGCGCATAAATAAAAATCTGAATGATATATATAAGAGAAAACAAAGAGCTTACAGAGCTTGTCAGCATCACTTCAGAAATTGCCTCATACAAAGCTCTTAAGTATTCCAACCGACGAGATAAATCGCCAGAACTAAATTTCTTGAAGAAGCTTGCCGGCAAACTAAGCAGCCGCATCATTGAAGCTGATTCGATAGCTATGTCCATTTTTAAAACTATCTTATCGAGAATAAGGGTTCTTATCAGCTCCATCATAGCTTTACAAATCGTAACACTTATCAAAAAGCACCCTATTGCCCCAAGAACTCTTGCATTTGAACTGCTTAGAACTTGTCCAAAAATCAGCTTATTAATAATCGGAAGAAGTAACCCAACCATTGTTGCTGCGGCAGTAACCGCAAGTAAGATTGCAATATCCCATTCAGACAAAGTGCTTAGCATATACTTCTTTAAATCTTTAATTGTAAGTTTACCCAAAGGCAACGGTGGATAGAATAATAGAGCTTCTTCCTCAAACAACGCCTCGCAAGGGCCGCAAACCTTTTCTTTTCTCCCTGTCACTGGACTTAAATAGTAATAACCTGTTGTTTTTCTTGGAATCAATGCAACAGTTTTACCATCCTCTTTAAGAACCCCAAGCATTGCTCCGATGGCATCTTTATGCCAGCCCTCGGTAAGCTTTACTGTTCGGCTCATTATCCCTTTTGGCTGAATAATATACTCAATCTGTTGATTCCTATCTTTTATGCTTTTAGGCACTTCTACAGGCTTAATATGATAATACCTGAGAATTCTCGCCATAGCATCCTCTGTAGTCTTTACTTCATCATATAGCGCATCCGTCAGTCGCTTTCCCATCACAGCTTCTGCCATGACTGTGAAGGAGTCCTGGAATTCCACCTGATCCATACGCTTTCTATCACGAATCTGATCATCAAATAATCCCATGTTTCTCCCTCCTATTCATTAGCCACAAGAGATGTGTATCTGCCATTCATAGCATATAATTCTTCGTGCGTTCCTCTCTCAATTACTTTACCTCGGTCTAATACTATTATCTCGTCACAATCTCTAACCGTAGACAGTCTGTGTGCAATAAAAATGCAAGTTATTCCTCTATTCTTTATTGATTCTATAACATTGTACTCTGTTTTGGCATCTAAGGCTGCCGTTGCTTCATCCAGTACAACTATTGTTGGATCTTGCGCTAATATTCTTGCAATCTCGATGCGTTGCCTTTGCCCTCCGGAAAAATCTTTACCATTCTCCATTATCCTATATTGATACCCACCATCGCGTTGCATTATTGCTTCATGAATCTGCGCATCTCGCGCTGCTAATATTACCTCAAACTCTTCTATGGACTCATCCCACATCTTAATATTATTTGAAATTGTGTCTTCAAAAAGAGTGATGTCTTGATCCACAACTGCAAGAGATCCGGTAAAGACACTTCTATCTATCTCGCTTTTTTTCTTCCCGTCAAAAGTTATGCTACCAGACCACGGTTGATATAATCCTGAGATTAGCTTTGACAAAGTTGATTTACCACAGCCAGAGGCACCAACAAATGCAACCCTGCTTCCTGGTTTTAAAGAAAGATTGAAATCCTCTATTAAAGGCTTATCATATGGAGAATATCCAAATGTTACATTTTTGATTTCCACATTTCCAGAAAGCTTCTTAAATGAAATGCTTTCATCGTCTACATCAATATCCAAGCCTCCTATGTCCTCTGGATATGTCATTACATCATCAATTCTCTCAACCTCTGTCCGCATCTCAATGATTTTACCGCTATCTTCCACTAAGCTAGTCGCAGGGGTAAGGAAGGACGCAAGAAAGCCTAAGAATGCTTGAACCATACCTATTGTAAAGTCACCATTCATTACTAGATATATTCCGGAAATCAAGACTATATTATTACAAAGAAGCGGAACAATAGTAGGAAATAACCCCCAATATGCTTTTTCTTTGAGATATGCTACTTTCTGGGAATTAAGATTAGACTGATAGCCCGCCCATCTTTCAAAATATCCGCTTTCAGATCCCGTTGCCTTAATTGACTCTATTCCTTCTATTCCAGACACCGTTAAACTAGAAAGATTACCTTCCTCAGCCATCTGAACTCTCTTGACATTCAGACCCCTTCTAGAAATATAGTTTGATAAGACATTATTTATTATTACGGTTATAATGCCCAACATCGATAGCATTACATTGTACCGCATCATTACTATTAAATAGAATAGCATCATGAATGAGTTGAGAAGCATCGGGGCGACTGTGTTTACCATATCATATGCAATTCCAGTATTTGCATTCTTTCTCTGATGTATATCTCCCGCCATTCTCTGATGAAAAAACTCCATTGGCAAATGCAGTATTTTCCACATAAAGGTAGTATTTCCCATTACTGCCATTTTCCCATTAATTTTCGTCGAGTATGCTGCGTTTGTCCATGATACAGTTATCTGAACCACCGCCAATAGACATAGAAATCCGATAAAAGGCACTGTCCATTCTGAATTTACTCCAGTAAGAAGCCGATCAAGGAACACCCTTCTAAAAACTTGCATTATCATACCGCAAATCGATGCTATTATTCCGGTAACAATAACAAAAGTAACAGCCCTATGAGCGCCACTTAATCTTTCTGCTACGAACTGAATAATTTTTTTCTGAGCACCCTCTGGAGTGAAGTCCTCACTAGGTTCTAGGATAATGCATATTCCAGTAAAGGCATTCTCGAACTCATTCATTGGAACGCTGATGCAGCCTTGACTTGGATCATTTATATATGCCTTATTCCCCTTAAATCCATTCAGTACAACAAAATGATTAAACTTCCAGTGAATGATGCATGGAAATTTAGCATTAGTTGTCATCTCTTCTATTTCCATGCTATAGCCCTTTGCGTTTAATCCATAGCCTCTGGCCGCCCTTACAATGTTGCTTGCTCTGGAGCCATCCCTTGAAACACCGCAATCAGTGCGCACATATTCATGCGGAATCCACTTCCCATAATACGCCAAAATCATGTCCAGACAGGCTGCGCCACATTCTAGAGTCTCCATTTGCATTACAACTGGTACTTTTGCCACACCTCTTGTGATTGGTTTCTTTATTTTCTTTTTCCTATTCTTTTCTTCCATCATTGCTTGCACTCTTTTAATTTAATAAAAAGCTCATTGGGTGAATACTCTCTATGAGTATATCTGCTTCATACCTTCCACTTTTCATTCGCTTGACGGTGAGACTGGTCTCTCCAGAGTCGCTTACCTCAGCTTGTACAACATATACCCACTCATCCATCGAAACTCCTATAGTATCCATCTCATCTTCGTCTAGCACACTGACAGCACTTACCGGTTCTGTGCTAACACGAATTACCATAAGGTCTTTATTATTTAGTTTCACAGGCATTCCCGGCTCAATTCGCGAAGCGTTTTTCTTGTTAACATAACAATAAACCTCGTCATTTTCGACCGTAGCAATGGTATGAACTTTCGTTTCTAGCTGACCAAAAATCCCCCAGATACAGATGCCAAGCAATAGCACTAGTATACCAATTAAAAAAAGCCAAGTGCTAGGACTTATAATTCTAATATATTTATTTAAATCCTCTGGAGATGTAGCCTTCTCAAGACTTTTCTTGCGATAAATTTTGTTCTGATCATCACTCATAACTCTAACTCCCGCTTGAATCTATTAGGATATTTATACATTATTTTGTTTTATAATATCATAAAATTCACACATTATGATATAATATATACTATATAAATATGAATATATAATTAAAATTATTTTTTCATGAGGTGAATGACTTGTTGCACATGAAAGCCTCCGACAATCTAATTACAGGCAAGAAAAAAAGAGCTTTGGTAAGGATATGGGTTCGCAGATTTTTTAAACTTATAATCTTTTTAACATATTTAGTTCTTTGGCTTTTAATTGCAACAAATTATGGTATAGGGCAAGATATTAACCGAATTCTTAATGTAGGCTCATCAAGTCCTTCCTCTAAGCATGTTGCTACTGCCAACATTAAGAAATCAGAATCTGTATATGTCGATACACTGGCAACCGGCGTTCCTAAAAGCGTTGTGGTTGATGTGAAGCTCAAGAACAATCCAGAAAATACAACCCTTATTGACACAACAAGCCTTAGTGATATATACAATATTAATGGTAATGAGGACTTTGATCTTAGTAAAAATGGGACACTCGCATGGAATACACCAGAGGGTCAAGATATTTTTTATGAAGGTTTGTCTTCTACTGACAACCTCCCTGTGAACATGGCAGTGGAATACTATCTTGACGGAAAGCAGGTCGATGGCAGCAAGCTTACGGGTAAGAGCGGTAAACTAAAAATTGTTATTCATTATAAGAGCAATGTTGTAAAAAATATTAATGGGATTGATACCCCTGTACCATTTGCATGCCTTACAGCAATGCTGGTCTCAAACGATAATTTTAAGAATATTAAAGTAAGCAGTGGAAAGGTTGTCCAGCAGGGCCCTACAAAGTATGTTATGGTCTATGCATTTCCTGGGCTCGCACAAGCTCTAAATTCCGATTTGGTCAATGATGGATTTGCCGAGACTGTAACAATTGAAGGAACCGCAAATAATTTTGAAAGCAATGAAATTGTGTCCGTTCTTACTGGCGATATCTTGAAGGTGGTATCAAATAAAAGTCTTGGAAAGATTAATATGGATGACAAAATATACCAACTTGATGTGTCTACTCAAGCACTTGTCGATGGCTCTAAACAACTCGCAGATGGCTGTACGCTTCTCAATGATAATCTGCCTCAACTTACAGATGGAATTAGCCAAGCAACTGATGGTTCCGCACTCTTAAGTGAAGAGCTTGCTAAAGCACTAAATCAAATGAAGACAAGTACGGCTCTTCTCAATCAAGCTACAGATGCATCAGTTAAAATAATTGCTAAAGAGGATGAAGCTTTAAGGTCATTGCAAAATGACGAAAAAACTGGTACTTTAGACTTAGCAAGCAATAGCAAAGATGAGATT
>JAAZHB010000058.1 GCA_012510935.1 Clostridiales bacterium | reverse complement strand
GGAATAGTATTGCCAGAAGTGGAGAACTACATTAATGAGCACAATCTATATAGATGATAAATGTAGAATAGATGATTATCTTAAAACTAATCTTAAAGATACAAGATATATGCATAGTCTTGCAGTAGAAAAAGTGGCAGTTACTCTTGCGCACGAGCATGGTGCTGATGTCGATAAAGCGGCTATTGCCGGAAGGTATCACGATATTGCAAAGTGTTTTTCCCAGGAAACTATGGATAGACTTATAAGAGAGTATGGGCTTGATTGGTTCTACCTTGGTAATCAGGCATTAGCACATTCCAAAGTAGGTGTCGCAATATTACAAAATGAGTTTAACATTCAGGATAAAGATATTCTGAATGCAGTATCGTTTCACACAACAGGAAGAGACCAAATGTCTCTGCTCGAAGAAGTTATATATGTGGCGGATGCTATAGATGATACGAGAGATTATTCTGATTTAAAGATGCTTCAAAAGCTTGCTCTAGATGATCTTGATGCAGCATGTCTATATATAATGAACTATACTGTTGATAGACTACAAAGAATAGGAAAGAGTATTGACAACGATACTATTGCAGCACGAGATTTTATAATAAGTAAAATAATAGACTAGCAATCGCTAAACAATAAAAATTAATGGAAAGAAAAAGGTATTTAAATGAACAGTAACGAATTAGCACACGAGATAGGAAATCTTCTTAGTTTAAAGAAAGCAGTTGATATCACACTGATTAATATTGCAGAGAAATCGTCTTTTGCAGACTTTTTTGTTAATGCTACAGCAGGATCAGAAAGACAGCTTGTTGCACTAGCAAATGATGTTGAAGATAAGGTAGCTGAATTAGGACTTGAAACTAAGAGTTATGAGGGTCGCGCAGAATCAGGATGGATTCTTGTTGACTGTAATGAAGTTATTGTTAACCTATTTATTTCGGATGTTAGAGATAAGTATGCGCTAGACAAACTCTGGGGAGATTGTGAGAAAGAAATTGTTGAATAATTTGTTATATTAATTAAGGGTCAAGGAGTTAGACTAATGAAAGAAAGATATGATTTTAAGGAGATTGAACAGAAGTGGCAACGCATCTGGGATGAAGAAGAGGCTTTCAAGACAACGGAAGACTATGACAAGAAGAAGTACTATGTTTTGGAAATGTTCCCTTATCCTTCAGGAAAGCTCCACATGGGACATGTAAGAAATTACTCAATAGGCGATGTAATTGCTAGATTTAAGAGAATGGACGGATATAATGTTCTTCATCCAATGGGATGGGACTCATTTGGATTGCCTGCTGAAAACGCAGCTATTAAGAATGGAATTCATCCTTTTACTTGGACAAATGAAAACATTAATGATATGCACAATCAGCTTAAGGGTTTAGGTTTTAGTTATGATTGGGATAGAGAAGTTGCAACATGCAAGCCAGATTATTACAAGTGGATGCAGTGGTTGTTTATCCAATTTTACAATAAAGGACTTGCTTATAAGAAAGAATCATTCGTAAACTGGTGCCCAGACTGTCAGACTGTTCTTGCAAATGAACAGGTTGTTGATGGTGCTTGCGAAAGATGTAAGACTCCTGTTGAGAAGAAGAATCTTTCTCAGTGGTATTTGAAGATTACTGACTATGCCGATAGACTGCTTAACGACTTAGACAAGCTTCCTAACTGGCCTGATAAAGTAAAGACTATGCAGTCAAATTGGATTGGCAGATCTGAAGGTGCTGAGGTTCAGTTTAAGATTGCTGATAATGACATGGACTTGGTTGTATATACAACAAGACCAGATACTTTGTTCGGTGTTACTTACATGGTACTTGCTCCTGAGCATCCTTATGTAAAAGAACTTACTGATGGCACAGAATATGAGCAAAGTGTAAAAGCCTATGTTGATGAGTGCGTAAAGAAGTCTGCAATAGAGAGAACTTCTCTTACAAAAGAAAAGTCCGGAGTATTTATCGGACAATATGCAATTAATCCAGTAAATGATAAGAAAGTTCCAATTTATATTTCAGACTATGTAATGATGGACTATGGAACTGGTGCTATTATGGCGGTACCAGCTCATGACCAGAGAGACTTTGATTTTGCAAAGGCATTTGATCTTGATATAGTTCCTGTTGTTGATGTTGAAGATCCAGAAGTAGATGTTAATAATCTAACTGAAGCAGCTGCTGCTACAGGTAATATGATCAATTCCGGTAAATATAACGGAATGAATAACATTGAAGCTATTAAAGTAATTACTGAAGAACTTGAATCAAAGGGCCTCGGTAAGAAAACAGTTAATTTCAAACTAAGAGACTGGTTAATCAGTCGTCAGAGATATTGGGGCACACCAATCCCAATGATTCATTGTGAGAAGTGTGGATGGCATCCTGAGAAAGAAGAGAATCTTCCAATTCTTCTTCCAACTGATGTTGAATTCAGCGGTAAAGGAGATTCACCGCTTACAACTTCAAAGACATTCTTACATACTGTATGTCCAATTTGTGGAGGACCTGCTGAAAGAGAAATTGATACTATGGATACATTCCTCGATTCCTCTTGGTATTTCCTCAGGTATTGTGATGCTCACAATGACGAGAAGATTTTCGATAAGAAGAAAGTAGATTATTGGATGAACGTTGATCAATATATCGGCGGAGTTGAGCATGCAATTTTACACTTGATGTATGCAAGATTCTTCCAGATGGTTATTCATGATTTGGGACTATCTGATGTTGAAGAACCTTTTGAGAATCTACTTACACAGGGCATGGTAATTAAAGATGGTGCTAAGATGAGTAAATCTATTGGCAATGTTGTCAGCCCAATTGAAATTGAAGAAAAATATGGCGTAGACACTGCAAGGTTGTTCATTCTATTTGCTGCTCCACCTGAGAAAGAACTTGATTGGTCAGATGCAGGTGTTGAGGGAAGCTTTAGATTCCTCTGCAGAGTTTATAGACTAGTTTACGAATATGTTACAAGTATTAGGGGCGACGAAAGAGACTTCGGCCCTGTAGAAATCAAAACACCTAGAGATAGACAACTCAATTACATTCTTAATAATACAATTAAGAGAGTGTCTAAGGATGTAGGCGGAAGATTTAATTTCAATACTGCAATCAGCTCAATTATGGAGTTGGTTAACGATATGTACAAGTATAAGACTACTCCTGATTTCAATTTGCCATTATTTAATAAGGCAATTGAAAATTTGGTTACTGTTCTTAACCCATTTGTTCCTCATATTACTGAAGAGATGTGGAGCGAGCTTGGCCACACAGACAGGCTATACGATATTCAATGGCCTGAATATGATGAGAAGGCCCTTGTAAAGGATGAAGTTGAAGTAATTGTACAAATAAATGGAAAGTTGAAGGACAAGCTTCATCTTCCAAATAACACAGAAAAGGAGGTTGCTGAAGCTGCTGCTAGAGAACTAGACAAGGTTAAGACTTCGCTTGAAGGCGTGGAGATTGTTAAGACAATCGTAGTGCCTAACAAGATTGTAAACTTTGTTGTTAAATAGCAACAGTAAGAGTATATGGATAAGTTACAAGAGAAAACAAATGATAGTAACAGGACATCCAAGAAAAGAAACTCACACTACAATGGTCAGAGAAATAATCGAAATAATAAGAAAGATTCTCAAGGGGATAATAAGCAATTTAAAGTAATTCCCATTGGTGGTCTAAAAGAAATCGGAAAAAACTGCACACTTGTAGAAACTGAAACCGAGATTTTAATTATTGATTGTGGTTTTAGTTTTCCAGACGATGAGATGTTTGGAGTAGATGTAGTTATCCCGGATTTCCGTTATCTTAGAGAAAATAGATCTAAGATCAAAGGTTTAATTATTACACATGGTCATGAAGACCATATTGGAGGAATACCTTATCTCCTAAAGGAGTTTAATATTCCCGTTTATGCATCGCCGCTGTCAGCTGCTTTAATTGAAGGCAAGCTTAAAGAGCATAGATTAAAAGCTAATTTGAATGTAATTAAAGCTGGCGACATAATAAAGGTTGGGAAATTTGCTATTGAGGCAATTCAAATTAACCACAGTATTGCTGATGCGATGGGTTTTTCAATTAAGTTCCCAGAAGGACATATTGTCCATACTGGTGATTTTAAGATTGACTTCTATCCGTTGGATGGCAAGGTTATTGACTTAAATAGATTCTCCCAGCTTGGGAATGAGGGTGTTGATTTACTTCTTGCAGACAGTACAAATGTTCTAAGGGAAGGTTTTACTTCATCGGAACAGAAAGTCGTTGAATCGATTAATAGAATTTTTGACGAAACCGATAAAAGAATTATTATTGCAACTTTTTCATCAAATATTTATCGTATTAAATATTTCATGGAGGCAGCAAAGACACATGGTAGGAGAATTGCAATTTCTGGGCGTTCAATGGAGAATGTAATTTCTTTGGCTAAAGAACTTGGATATCTAGACAATATTCCAGAAGCTATGTTCGTAGATATTAAGAGAATTTCTACGATACCCGATGGAAATCTTCTGATCATCACAACAGGAAGCCAAGGAGAACCTATGTCAGCACTCACGCGTATGGCAAATGACATGCACAGAGCTGTTAAGTTAAAACGCGGAGATGTTGTTGTGTTCTCATCTTCACCAATTCCAGGAAATGAGAAAACTGTTACAAATGTTGTTAATAAGCTTTATGAGAAAAAGGTTGAAGTAGTGTTGTCAGACTCTATGGATGTCCATGTATCGGGTCACGCTTGCAAACAGGAGCTAAGACTTATACACACATTAGTTAGACCACGCTTTTTCTTACCAGTGCATGGTGAGTATAGACATCTTATTGAGCATGCGAAGCTATGCCAATCGCTTGGTATGCCAAAGAACAATATTTTCGTTATGACAAATGGAGATGCTTTGCAAATCAAGGGTCGTAAAGCAACTCAAATTCAACAGCATGCTACTGTAGAAGATATAATGGTAGATGGATATGGTGTTGGAGATGTTGGAAGTACTGTTTTAAGAGACAGGAAACAGCTATCACAATCTGGTCTAATATCAATAGGAGTAGCTATTGATCATACCACTGGAGCACTAATGTCTAGGCCGGAGCTAACAACTCGAGGCTTCATATATGTTAAAGAGAATCAAGATTTTCTTGAAGAGTGTACTGCAGTTGTGTATAACACTATAGGAAAATGGCTGGAGGTTGGGTTGATAGACATTCCTTCACTTAAGAATTCACTTAGAGATGACCTAAGGCTTCATGTCTATAAGAAGACAAAGCGTAGTCCAGTTATTTTACCGATGATTTTATTAGTTTAGGAGGACGATTATTATGAATGTATATGATGAGGCACATAATCTCGCAAGAGCAATTAAGGAGAGCAATGAATTCATAGAATTCAATAAACTTCGTCAGGAAGTTGAGAAAGATGAGCAATTTATGGAGATGCTCAAGGAAGTGAAAAGTAAGCAATTTGAAATTCAGGCTGCTCAAATGCAAGGCAAGGATGTAGATGCTGACACTATGAGTCAGATTAACAGTCTTATCTCAATGATAGGAACAAAGCCTAATGCTGCTGCATATTTTGAGGCTGAAGCAAGATTCTCAATGATGCTTAAGGATGTCTTTGATGTACTCGGGGATGTTGTAGAGTTTCAAATTTAATTAACAGTATCAATTAAATAGGTTATAATATAATAAATATAGGAATAAGAGAGGGATTTACCAAATGATTTATGCAAGTGATTTTAGAAAAGGTGTTACATTCGAGATGAATGGAGAACCGCATGTAGTTATTGATTTCCAGCATGTTAAGCCAGGAAAGGGAGCAGCTTTCGTAAGAACAAAGTATAGAAATGTACTTACTGGTGCTACAAGAGAAGAAGCTTTTAACCCAGATACTAAATTCCCTAAGGCTCACATTGAGACTAAGCAGATGCAGTATCTATATGGAGACGGAGAACTATATTACTTCATGGATGAGGTTACTTTTGACCAGGTTCCTCTTGCGCAGGAACTTGTTGAAGATGCAATTAAGTATCTTAAAGAGAACGATATTGCAACTATTAAGTTCTATAAGGGAACAGCATTTGATGTTGAAGCTCCAAATTTTGTTGACTTAGTTGTTGTTGAGACTGAGCCAGGCGTAAAAGGTGATACAGCTACAAATGTTACTAAGGCAGCTACAGTTGAGACAGGTGCAGTAGTTCAGGTTCCAATTTTCATTAACGAAGGGGAGAAGATTCAGATTGATACAAGATCAGGAGATTACCTTGGAAGATCAAAGTAGTAATACAGGTAGACGAAAATTCAGTAAAGCGCTAAGAATTATTGTAATAATACTTGCAATAATTCTTGCGGTTTTTCTGCTGGGCTCATATCTTGGTAGGCCCTACAGTAAATCAGACAACACTTATAAGGATGTGATTATTCCAGAAGACGCTTCTGTCTCGGATATCGCAACAATTCTTGAAGACACCGAGATAATCGGCAGTGCTTCAAATTTTGAGTTGTTGTCAAATTGCTTGTTCTATAGTAACAAATATAAAGAGGGAACTTACTATCTATCACCATCAATGTCTATGGAAGAAATATCAAAGATGATGATTAATGGTATTACTACCGAGAACGGATTTGAATTACCATCAGGATATACTGTTAAGCAGACAGCATTTGCTTTAAAGCAAGCTGGCTTTGTTGATAGTGATAAGTTCATTGAGATTGCGAATAATGCACAATATTTCTCAAGCTCTTTTGAGTTCCTAAGTGATGCCACTAGCCTCGAGGGCTATTTATATCCTGACACATACGCTATGGAACAGTCTGCTGATGAATACATGATTATTACAACAATGTTAAATCAGTTTGATAATGCATTTACAAGTGAATATAGACAGAGAGCCTCAGAACTAGGTTATTCAATCAATGATATTGTTAGAATTGCTTCTGTTATTGAGAAAGCTACTAATATTGACGATGAGAGAAGTTCTATTTCTGCAGTAATTCATAATCGAATTAAGGCAGGAGTCAGTACGGAAAGCGATTTCCCAGCTACACCTTTGTGTTCGCCAGGTATAGCTTCAATTAAGGCTGCTCTTTATCCAGAAGAGAATGATAATTTATATTATTCATTCAACTCAAATCTGGATGGTTCACATGTGTTTACAAATTCATATGACACATATTTGATAAATGAACAAGCTTATAATGAAGCTCACGAGAAGAATAAGTAGGGTGTCTAGAGCTATAATATGAATATTACAAATGATAAAGTAACTAACTATATTAATAGTTTTTATAAGCCTTTAGATGATGATTTGGGACTGTTAAGGGAAGAGAGCGAAGAGAAGAACATTCCGCTAATTCTCAAGGAAACTGAGAATTATTTATGCACAATGCTTTCAATATTGAAACCTAAAAGGATTCTTGAGATTGGAACTGCATACGGATATTCAGCACTTTTCTTCACTAGATTTCTACCAGATTGCAAGGTTACAACACTTGAGCGCTCTCAATATATGTGTATGAATGCTGAAAGAAACTTCGAAGATAGACCAGAAGGCTTTCGAATTGATTTAAGAGTAGGCGATGCGGAAGCTTCACTAGATGCTTTGAGTGAGCAATTATCGCAAGATCAATATTACGACTTTGTATTCATAGATGCTGGCAAGAGCCACTATAAAGAGTTTTTTGATAAGGCATCTAAGCTTTGCAAGCCTGGAGCTACAATTATATGCGACAATATTTTGATGAAGGCATATATAGTTGATAAGGCTTATGAGCCCGGTCGAAGACATCGTACAAGTGTTAAAAGAATGCAAGAATTTCTTAATTATATAAATGAAAGGGATGATCTAACCGTTTCTCTATTGAGTTGCGGTGATGGTCTTGCAGTTATTAAATTAAATGATTAATAAAAGTTTAGAACTACTAGCACCAGCTGGAGATATGGAGAAGCTTAAAACTGCAGTAATGTATGGCGCTGATGCTGTATATTTCGGTGGAGAGCTTTTCAGCTTAAGGGCTAGTGCAGGGAATCTTTCCATACCAGAAATCTCTGAAGCTATGGAGTTCCTGCATAATAAAGGTAAGAAAGGGTATATGACAATCAACATATATCCACATAATGATGATATTTCATTGCTAAGGAATTATATTGAGAAGCTTAAGGATATTCCAATTGATGCTTTTTTGATCTCGGATCCCGGCGTTATCATGCTTGTGAAGGATATTATTCCAAATGCAGAAATCCATTTAAGCACTCAAGCAAATACTACAAACTATCTTACTGCCAATTTCTGGGCAGGACAGGGAGTTTCTAGAATTGTAACCGCTAGAGAGATGAGTCTTAAAGAGATTAAAGAGATGAGGGAGAATATTCCTGAAGATATTGAAATAGAATCCTTTATGCACGGAGCGATGTGCATTTCTTATTCAGGAAGATGTTTACTGAGTAACTTTATGGTTGGAAGAGATGCGAATAGAGGTGCTTGTACACATCCTTGCAGATGGAAATATTCAATTATCGAAGAGAAAAGACCCGGAGAATATTATCCTATAGAAGAGGATGCTCATGGTAGCTACATTATGAATTCAAGAGATCTATGTATGATAGATTGCATACCAGACCTCGTGGATGCTGGAGTTACTTCTTTCAAAATAGAAGGAAGAATGAAGAGTATGTATTATGTAGCAACTATTGTAGCTGCATATAGAGCTGCTCTTGATGAGTATATTGCTAATCCGTCAGATTATGTTTACAATGAAGCTTATTTTAAAGAACTATGTAAAGCAAGTCATAGAAAATTTACACATGGTTTTTATTTCAATAAGCCGACATCTGAAGACCAGGATTATATTTCAAGTGATTACATTAGGGAATACTCTTTTGTTGGACTTGTAAAATCCGAAGATGATGGGAATGGTTATACAATTGTTGAACAGCGTAACAAATTCTCTGTTGGTGATACTGTAGAAATCTTTGGACCAGGAGTTCCTTTCTACGAAGAGACTATTGTAGATATGAGAGATGAAGATGGTAATCCAATAGAAAGTGCACCACATCCTCAGCAGAAGCTTAAGATTAAGTTTAATAAAACGCCGCGCGAGGATTATATTATTAGGATGAAGAAGTAATAAAAAAGGAGTTGGTTTATATGTCATCTGACAGTTCTAGTTTGCCGATGTATGTATATATAATTTTAATATTCACACTTATGATTATCAACGCTCTTTCTAAAGCATCAAAGAGAGCTCTTGATTATATCGATAGAAGTGTAATTGAAGATTTGCTCGATGACGAGCCTGATAATACGAAATTGCAAACAGTTATGCAATTCATTCAAAAACCTTCAAAGTACCACTATGCAGACCATTGCCTTGCAATAATTATTATTCTAGCAATATTTTGCCTGTTTAACTCTGCTTTGAAACCGCTTATGAGTGTACTTCCGCTATGTCTTGCAAATATCTTATTCTTTATACTATATACAGCTCTTTTTGATTTTTTCCCAAAGAAGCTAGCTGCTCAGTCAAGCGAGAAGACTGCGGTTAAATTGGTTAGACTTCAGAAGGCGATATATGTCTTAATGCTGCCGTTGTCAAAGATATCTACTGGCTTGGCAAATATTTTCTTGTTAATATTCGGTAAAGAAACTGATGTAGATGATGCACACTTCTCAGAAGGAAGAGTAATGTACATGCTTGAGAAGGGGCAGGAGAAGGGCGAGATTAAGGAAGATGGCCGTAAGATGATTGACAGCATCTTTGAGTTTGATGACCTTCTTGCTTATGAAATAATGACTCCAAGAACTGATGTCTTTATGATAGATATTAATGACAGTAAAGACGAATACTTTGATGAAATGATGGAGATGAGACACTCTAGAATTCCAGTATATGACGATGATGTAGATAATATTATTGGAATACTTCACATCAAAGATTATCTTCTATCTGCTAGTAAGGTTGGATTTGATAATGTTGATATCAGGTCATTAGTTAGGCCTGTATATTTCGTGCCGGATTCAAAGAATATTGATTCACTATTTCACGAACTACAAAGGCAGAAACACCATCTTGCGGTTTTGATAGACGAATATGGCGGTTTTAGCGGAATAGTATCGATTGAAGATATTATTGAACAGATTGTCGGAGACATAGATGATGAGTTTGATGAAGTTGACAGAGTAATCATCAAGGAGAACGACAAGACTTTCGTTGTGGATGGAAATGTCTACCTAGATAATCTCGATGAGGAGACCGGAATTGAGCTCGAGTCTGATAATAGTGAGACAGTTGGTGGATTTATCATTGATCTAATGGGAGAAATTCCGAAAGACAATGTAGAAGCCAATACAATATCCTTTGAGAACTACGAGTTTACTATTTTGCAAGTAAAAGATAGAAGAATAGAGAAAGCAAGAATTGTAATCAAGGATGATGATGCTGAAGTTAATGAGGCATTAGATAATTAGACAAGGAAATAGATATGGCTAGAGAGAAGAATGAGAAGCAACATAGTCAAACGAATAATGAAGACTATCTTATTTCGCAATATGTATATGAAGATGTATTAAAGTATGAGCAAGTTAGCCGTTTCATAAACGATTCTTTAACAGATAGTTTATCTAGAGGAATCCTTGGTAAAGATGTAATACCTACAGGTATTAAGATTGAAAGAGAAGAAAATGTTTTAATAATAAGCATTCAAATCATAGTGTACTATGGGGCCATTATACCGCAGCTATCTTATGACATTCAAAGAAGTGTCAAAAATACTGTTGAAGAACATATTGGCATTACCGTTTCCGCAGTTAATATTGCTGTTGAGGGCATTGATAGGAGATAAGAAAAGCGATGACAAGAGAAGAAATTAGAGAACAGACAATGCAAATTGTTTTTCAGATGGATTTGAGTAATAATTTCGATTATTCACAGATTAACATTGTTGCTGAGAATCAAAAGGCATTAAAGAAAAAGCAGGCGCTCGATACTCTTACAGCAATAAGAGATCACATCGCTGAAATTGATGCTGTAATTACCAAGAATACAGATAAATGGAATACAGAAAGAATTGCAAAAACTGAAATGGCTATTCTTCGAATCGCTGTAGCTGAATTGCTTTATGTGGAGAGTATTCCGAGTGCTGTATCAATAAATGAAGCAGTGGAGTTAGCAAAAAAATACGGAGATGATAGGTCATATGCATTTGTTAATGCTGTATTAAGCAGTATTTATAAGGGTATGGAGTCGTAAAAATGTGCTCATATTATTTAGGTATTGACACATCAAACTATAAGACTTCTATTGCGATAGTAGATGAACTAGGAAATATTTCATTTAATAAATCAGAATTTCTAGAGGTAGAGCATGGTAAGAGAGGGTTAAGACAGTCGGAGGCTTTCTTTAAGCAATCAAATGCTCTGCCTCAATTTGTTAATGATGCAATGTCTAGAGTAGATCCTAAGGAAATCAAAGCAGTTGGAGTATCGTCTAGACCACGAAGAATCGAAGGCTCTTACATGCCAGTTTTTCTCGCTGGAGAAAATGCGGCGAAGATTATTTCTTCAACTTTAGAAATACCGATGTATGAATTCTCACATCAAGAAGGTCATATTGAAGCTGTATTATCATCTTCCAAACCTACAAATGAAGGTATTATATTTTTTCATTTAAGTGGAGGAACGACTGAGATTCTTAAAGTCCATAGAAACTCTAATTATGGCTTTGATTGCGAGATAATAGGCGGCACTAAGGATATAAGCATTGGGCAGCTCCTTGATAGAATCGGTGTGGCTATTGGGATGAATTTCCCGGCGGGCCCCGAGCTTGATAGAATTGCTTCCTTAAATCCAATCACTTTGTTACCTAGAAAGATTAAGTTATCTGATGGATATTTTAATCTATCAGGCATTGAGACCGATATGATGCGCAAAATTCTTAACTTTGATGACGCGCACAAGTGGATTCCAGGACTATTCCAGACTTTGTCAGAGTTACTATATGAAGTATCCAAAGACCTCGCTACTCAATATAATCTTAATTCGATATATCTATGCGGAGGAGTCTCTGCAAGTGATACAATTAGAAGTAATATAGGAGAACTTAAAGAGAAAGATGATAATTCAAATAATCTCAAATTCATATTTGGAGAACCATCTCTTTCGGGAGATAACGCAGTTGGAATTGCAAGATTAGCTGCTATCAGAAATGATGCTTAATATGAGTTGTTGTCAATAATTAATTATTGTTCTTTAGATAAGAGGATTTCAATGAGACCAGTTACAGTTACACAGGTAAATGAATATATAGCAAAGAAGCTCAAAGGAGATTATAATCTTCAAGGTCTTGCTGTTGAAGGAGAGATATCTGGGCTTAGTAAAAGTGGTCAGCATGTTTATCTGACTTTGAAAGATGAGGGCAGCCTTATTAAGTGTGCAATTTGGGCTTCCAATCTTAGGAATATTGATTCAAATATAATAAAGAATGGACAGAAGATTATTGCTATTGCAGATATCAGCCCCTATGTTAGAGGCGGAAATTATTCATTAAGTATTAGAATGGCAGAGCCTGCTGGAGAAGGGGCTTTAATGGCCGAATTCAACAGAGTGAAGAATTTACTTCAATCAGAAGGCTTGTTTGATTCTAAATATAAGAAGCCTTTACCCGAATTCCCACTTTGCGTAGGCGTTATTACATCTGATACTGGTGCTGCTATTGAAGACATTAAGAAAATAATTACTGGTAAGAATAATTTGACAGATATTATAATTTTTCCAACTCAGGTTCAAGGCATTGGAGCTGAAAAGAGTATAATAAGAAATATAGAGTTAGCTAATGAGGCTAGTGAGAAAGGTATACATATAGACACACTCATTGTAGGAAGAGGCGGCGGTGCATCGGAAGATCTCATGGCATTTAATGATGAAGGCGTCGCTAGAGCGATTTTTGCATCAAGAATCCCAATAATTTCTGCAGTAGGCCATGAATCAGATGTATCTATCTCTGATTTTGTTGCTGATAGAAGGGCTGAAACTCCAACTGCAGCAGCTGATATGGCTGTTATGAATACATTTGAGTTGAAGGATGAAATTGATTATAACTATGAACTTCTTAACAAATCAATTAGAGTTAAAATTGATAACGAGAAGCAAATGATACAGAATACATTTGGCTTGATGCTTGCAAATATCAAAGCCAAATTGGCACAAACCAGACTATCGCTTGAGAAAGCGCAAATCACAATTAGCGAAAACAATCCTGAGAATGTTTTCTCGAAAGGATATGCTGCTGTCCTAGATGATGGCGGTAAGACAATCTCAGATATAAATAATATAAATATTGACGATGAGTATGATATTAGAATTTCAAACGGAAGCTTTAGAGCGAAAGTAATATCAAAGGAGTAGAATAATGGATGATAAGAAAACCTTTACAGAAGCACTAGTTAATCTTCAGAACGCAGCTAGTGAAATTAGTAAGCAATCCACATCTCTTGAGGATTCCTTGAAACTATTTGAAATCGGTACAAAGGAAGCGGAATTTTGTAATAAAATACTAGAAGAAGCTGAACAGCAGATAATTAATTTTGAAACAGGAGAACATATTAATGCGTAGTTATGATGAATACAAAAAAATAGTTACTGAGCATCTTTATGATTATTTGCCTCTTGCTCCTAGTGATGCTTCTACAGTTGATGCTGCAATGAGATATAGCCTAGGAGCTGGTGGGAAGAGACTTCGCCCAGTAATGCTCCTTGCTGCTTGTGATTTTGCTGGCGGTGATATAATGGAAGCTCTCCCATATGCAATTGCAATAGAATATATTCACACATATTCACTCATTCATGATGATTTGCCAGCTATGGATGATGACGACTTAAGAAGAGGTAAGCCAACATGCCATAAAGTATACGGAGAAGCGATTGCTATACTTGCTGGCGATGGATTGCTAAATAGTGCCGCTGAATTGATGTCAAAGGATCTTTCTAATTATTATGACAATCAAGTTAAGCTCGTTGCACATGCTAAGGCTCAGTACGAGATTCTGAATGCAGCAGGGGTACAAGGCATGATAGCAGGACAGATTTCTGATATTGAGAATGAGAATAATGTTGCAAGTGCAGATCTTGTTGAGTTCATTCATGCTAATAAAACTGGAAAGCTTCTCACTTGTCCGATAGTTGCTGGAATGCTACTTGGTAATGCTAAAGAAGAGCTTGCTGATAAGTTCAGAAGTTATGCTATGAAGCTTGGTAAAGCATTTCAAATCTCTGATGATATACTTGATTTTGAAGGCGACAGCAAGACTCTTGGCAAGACAATTGGTAAAGACTTAAAAGATGGAAAATGCAGCTATGTATGCGTGCATGGATTAGATGAAGCCAAAGATAAACTTCATGAATTAACCGATGGTGCAATTGCGACATTGAGCGATATGAATGAAGATGATTCAGAATTTTTTATAGAATTAGCAAGAAAACTTGAGATAAGAAAGGCATAGTTAATCTATATAGGAATTAATATGTATTATGACATTGAAAACGAAGATTTAATATCTATTGTTCGAAATGGAAGTTATGACGATTTAAAACTTCTATCAGAAGATATTAGAGAATTCTTAATAAATAAGGTATCGAAAACTGGAGGACATCTAGCTTCAAATCTTGGAATTGTGGAGCTAACAATTGCTCTTCACAGAGTTTATAATACCCCAACTGATAAGATAATTTTTGATGTGGGACATCAAGCTTATGTTCATAAAATTCTTACAGGCAGGGGAAAATATTTTGACAGTCTAAGACAATTTGGTGGACTTAGCGGTTTTCCTAAGGTTAGAGAAAGTGAATTTGATGTATATGAGACAGGCCACAGCAGTACATCTGTGAGTGCAGCTCTTGGAATGGCTACTGCCAGAGACTTGAATAAAGAAGATAATGAAATAGTAGCTGTTATTGGAGATGGTTCAATGACTGGTGGGCTAGTGTATGAAGCATTAAATAATGCAGGTGGAGCCGGCAATAAGCTTCGTATAATTCTCAATGATAATGGTATGTCCATCGCTCATAATGTCGGAGGAATGTCCAAGCATTTGACAGCACTTCGTACATCTAATAGTTATCTGAAGACTAAAGAATCCTTGAAATCAATTCTATATGGAGGCCCGGCTGTTGGCAATAAGATTGCTGGAGGACTACTATCAACTAGAGACAAGCTTAAGCATTCAATTATAAGAGAAGAAGGTTCTTTTATAGAAGACTTAGGCGTAAAATATTTTGGCCCGGTAGATGGTTATGATTTTGAAGCGTTGTGCGATGCAATGCATGCTGCTAATAAAATTGACGGACCTACTTTGATTCATGTCATTACAAAGAAGGGCAAAGGATATGAATTTGCAGAGAAGTATCCACGCAAGTTTCATGGGATTGCATCTTTTGATAGAAATAACGGTAAAGTTAATAAGATAAGTTCTTCGCCAAGCTTTTCAAGTGTTTTCGGTAATAAACTAAATGATATGGCTGAGGAGAATGAGAAGATTGTTGCAATTTGTGCTGCCATGGGTACTGCCACAGGACTAGGTCCATTTTATGAGACCCATCCGGATAGATTCTTTGATGTAGGAATAGCTGAGGAGCACGCAATAGTTTTTGCTGCAGGCTTAGCAAGAAGCGGTTTTGTGCCGGTTTGCGCTATTTATTCAAGCTTTCTTCAAAGAGCAATAGATCAAATAATCGAGGATGTATGCTTACAGAATCTGCATGTAGTTTTTGCAGTTGATAGGTCAGGTCTGGTTGGAGCTGACGGAGAGACACATCATGGTATGTTCGATATCTCCTACTTCAATATGATTCCAAATATGACAGTTTTGACGCCATGTGATGGAAGACAACTAGAAGAAATGCTTGAATATGCGATAAATGAGTGCACAGGTCCTGTTGCAATTAGATATCCTAGAGGAACATCTGAACTTGATGTGCCAAGCATTGGTCCTTTCGATATGACAAATGAAATTATTTCAGAAGGTAAAGACATAACAATACTTGCTGTCGGTTCGATGCTTGATGAAGGCACTCAGGCAGCTGAACTATTAAGAGCAAAAGGCTTTTCTGTAGGAGTAACAAGTATTTCAGTCATTAAACCTTTTATTAATAGTTGGGCAAATTTAGATACGAAACTGGTTATAACCATTGAAGATAATGTTCTTCAGGGCGGTTTTGGACAGACTTTCTCGTGTAGCAATGTCGATTCAGACTATAAGATTCAATGCTATGCACTGCCAGATGAATTTATTGAGCATGGAAGTGTACCAGAACTTCGCAAGCAATGCGGTATAGATGTTGAATCAATTGTGAAAGGAGCAACTGAATACTTTGAAAGAAAGGCTTGATGTAATTCTTGTTAATAAAGGACTTTGCGAATCAAGAGATAAGGCAAAAAGAACTATTATGGCAGGACTGGTCCTCGTAGATGGAGCAATTGAGGATAAGCCAGGTAGAACTTTTGATATAGATTTAGACTTTGCACTGAAAGAGAAGTTGTGCCCTTATGTAAGTAGGGGTGGACTTAAGCTTGAGAAAGCAATTGAAGATTTTGATATTTCTTGCAAAGAGGCTGTAGGTGTTGATATGGGTGCATCTACCGGTGGCTTTACGGATTGCATGCTACAGAATGGTGCAACTAAAGTATATGCAATTGATGTTGGATATGGACAGTTAGATTACAAGCTTCGTGTTGATCCAAGAGTCGTTAATATGGAGAAAACCAATATTAGATACTTAGATACAAATCTTATTGAAGAACCAATCGATTTGATTTCTATTGATGTCTCCTTTATTTCGGTAAAGCACATGCTTCCTGTTGCTTCATCAATTTTGTCTGAAAACGGCAAAGTATTATGCCTTGTCAAACCACAATTTGAGGCAGGAAGAGAACAGGTTGGGAAAAACGGAATTGTTAGAGACTATAAAGTTCATACAGAGGTTATAGAGAAGGTGATAGGGTATGCGAAAGAGTGCAATCTTTCGCCAATAGGCCTCACTTTTTCGCCGGTAAAAGGTACAAAAGGGAACATAGAATACTTGCTATGTCTTGTGCCAGAGGCTTCTCTTGAAGAGGAGATTATTTTGAATCCGGCATTGATTGTTGAACAATCACATACGCAACTTGATAATTAGATTAAAATACGAATGGAGAGTTTATGGCATTATCACCAATGATGCAGCAATATAACAGAATAAAAGAAGAGCATATGGATTGCCTTTTAATGTTTAGATTAGGTGATTTCTATGAGCTCTTTTTTGATGATGCTATTATTGCAGCTAGAGATCTAGAATTAGCATTAACTGGTCGAAATTGTGGGTTAGAAGAGAAAGCCCCTATGTGCGGTGTGCCTCATCATGCCGCCGAGGGTTATATTACTAAATTGGTTAAACTCGGACATAAGGTAGCAATTTGCGAACAGCTAGAAGACCCCAAAGATGCCAAGGGTATTGTCGAAAGAGATGTTATCAGAGTCATTACCCCCGGAACTTTAGATTTCTCAGGAGGTATTAATAGTTCTGATAATGTGTACATAGCATCGGTGTTTGTAGATTCAGAAAATACAGGCTTAGCTTTTGCTGATATATCAACAGGAGAGCTATTTTGCATGAGTTTTGATAGAGCATCTTCCGAAGATCTTCTTGCCTCTGAAATAAGCAAGTATATGGCAAAAGAAGTGATTTGTCAGTCCGCCTGCAAGGATTATATTGAGGAGGAACTTGATAAATCTGGAGTTGCAGCACTTTTGAGCGGGTTTGAGAAACCATATTTTCATGAAGAAGATTGTACGAGAATTATTAATAATCACTTTAATGTGAGTTCTCTTATTTCACTTGGAATTGATGGAGACAAAGCGGCAATATGCGCCGTTGGTTCTCTTTTGATGTATCTTATTGACACTCAAAAGCAATCGCCTAATCAAATCACTGAGTTAGTAATCAAGAATGTCAAGGATTCGATGCAATTAGACCGCTCGACAATTAGAAATCTTGAGTTACTTGAAACACTATACGACGGGGAGACTAAAGGATCATTATTTGGAACTCTTAATAGAACTAAAACCGCTATGGGCGCTAGGTTGCTTAAGTCATTTCTTAAAGAACCATTAAAGGATGCCTCTGCAATTAACAATAGGCTTGATGCGGTTGAGTGCTTTTGTTCAAACCAATCTTGTATGAGAGAGGTGTCTGAGTCACTTAAGCATGTATATGATTTTCAAAGATTAACTGCTCGAATTGCAAGTAAGAGAGCAAATGCCAAAGATTTGGTAGCTTTAAAGGTGACACTTGGCGAACTACCTGCAATACATAGTGCTTTACAATCATTGGATTCTGTCTTGGTAAATGATATATGCAACAATATTGGCAACTACGATGAACTTTATAACTATCTTGATAGGGCAATAGTTGATGAGCCACCTCACATAATTACCAACGGCGGAATTATCAAAGATGGTTTTTCAGATAAGCTAGATGAATTGAAAGCTTCTATTAAAGATGCCAAATTATGGATTGCCGGACTTGAGGCATCCGAAAGAGAACGAACTGGAATTAAGACTATTAAAGTTGGATATAATAAAGTGTTTGGTTATTATCTAGATGTAAGTAAAGGAATGACTTCTAAGGTTCCAGAAGATTATATCCGCAAACAGACTTTAGTTAACAATGAAAGATATATTACACCAGAACTTAAAGATAAAGAGAGTCTTGTCCTTACAGCTGAGGTTCAGATTAATAAGCTGGAATATGAATTGTTTGCTGAAATAAGAAATACGATTGAACCATATATTGTTGAATTACAGAAAGCTTCTTACGCAATTGCATTAACCGATGTCCTTATATCATTCGCAAAGGTTTCAATAGAAAATAATTATGTTAAGCCACTAGTTAACAAAGAGGATTTAATTGATATACAGAATGGCAGACATCCAACAGTCGAGAAGCTGATAGGGGCGGGCCTTTTCGTTGCAAATGATACACTTATTGATAACAACGATAGAAATATGCTGATTATTACAGGTCCTAATATGGCCGGTAAATCAACCTATATGAGGCAAACGGCAATTATTGTACTCATGGCTCAAATTGGCTGCTTTGTACCTTGTGACAAGGCCACAATTGGTGTTGTTGACAGAGTATTCACTAGAATAGGCGCATCAGATAATCTTTCGCATGGACAGTCAACATTCTTTATTGAAATGAGCGAGCTAGCAAATATCCTTAGAAATGCAACTTCTAAGAGTTTAATAATACTTGACGAAATTGGTCGAGGCACAAGTACCTTCGATGGGCTATCGATAGCATGGGCAACTTGTCTTTTCCTTTGCAAGCAAGATAATTGCATTAGAACAATGTTTGCTACGCATTATCATGAGTTAACAGATTTAGCTAGCGAATATGACAATATTCACAATTTGTCGGTTTCAGTAACGGAAGACCAGAAAAATGTAGTTTTTTTGCATAACATTATTGATGGTCCTGCTAGTAAAAGTTACGGAATTCATGTGGCAAAGCTTGCCGGTGTTCCGCTTGAGATCAGGCAAAATGCTGCAATTAAGCTTAGGGAACTTGAAGCTCACGCTTTGAAAGCAGATGAGATAGGCAAACAGCTTAGTTTTCTAGAAGATAAGACAGAGAACTCCTATTTAGCTGAAAATGTTAATTCAGAGCAATACGAAGAACTATCAAGAAAAATTCTATCTACGGATATTAACAGCATTACGCCAATAAAAGCTATGACAATACTTTCGGATTTAATTGATGATGTTAAATTGATTCGAGGTGATCTAGATGATTAAAGTTTTAGATAGTTTTATTGCCGACAAAATAGCTGCCGGTGAAGTAATCGAAAGACCGCTTTCAATAATAAAGGAACTTGTTGAGAATTCTATTGATGCAGGTGCAGATAAAATTGTTATCGAAATTAGAAATGGTGGCAAATCTTACATTAGAGTAACTGATAATGGTTGTGGAATACAGGCCGATGAAGTCGAGATAGCATTTTTAAGACATGCTACAGGTAAAATTTCTAGCATAGATGATTTAAATCATATTGTGAGCCTTGGTTTTCGAGGTGAAGCTCTTGCGAGTATATCTGCAATTTCAAGACTTAGCATAATTACTAGGACTGCAGATGAAAAGGCCGCGACGAGACTTGTGATGCATGGTGGACAGGTAATTAGTAAAGACTTGATTGGCGCAAATATTGGAACCACGATTGTAGTCGAAGATGTTTTTTACAACACACCTGCTAGAAGAAAGTTTATGGGTTCAGATGCAAGAGAGGCCTCAGCTATTATTGAGCTATTACAAAAATTAGCCATTTACTATTCGGGTATTAAGTTCATGGTATATAACGGGCCTAAGCTTGTTATAAATACTGCAGGTGATAATAATTACCTTTCTACAATTAGGGATGTCTATCCAAGTAATGATTTTTCAGAACTAATTAAAGTTGAAAATAGCGTTGTAAAAGGATATATTTCAGACCCTGGCACTACGAAGACTAGTCGCAAAGGACAGATTTTCTTTGTAAATGGTCGAATTGTTGATAGCAAAGATATTCAAGCAGGCTTAGAGAAAGGTTACGGAGATAGAGTATTTGCCGGATTCCCAATAGCAATTATCTTTGTAACTGTCGAGGCTGATGCAATTGATGTAAATATTCATCCTGGCAAAATGGAAGTCAAATTCCTCCATTCGGATGAAATTATTAATGGAATAGCAGCAGCCGTTCATTCTGTGATGGATAGGGAGGGTGCAATCCCTCATGCCTTTAACCAAAGTGAGCATACTGCTTCTAATATTATTGACACACCTTTTGAAAGAGCAGAAATAGCCGAATCATTAACAATAAATGAAAAATTAAAAGATGATAATAGAATAGGGATAAGAGATTTCTTAAGTAACCTAGGTGAAAAAGAATTAGAATATAGTGGTAATAAACTAGATGTTCCAACTGATACAATCGCTAAAGACAAGCTTGACGATATGCCAATTATTAAACTTCAAGAAGAAATTAATGTGCCATTCGATTTTGACGATATTTATGTAAAAGGCTATGTTTTTAACTCATTTATAATTACTGAGAGTAAAGATAATCTCTTTATCCTCGATCAGCATGCGGCTCATGAGAGAATTTTCTATGAAAGACTTATGGAAATGTATGACAATTCGGAGAAGCATTCTCAACCGATTCTGACTCCAATTCTGGTAGAAGCAAGCATGGACGTGTATAATATGGATAGGACGTGGATGCAAGTTCTCAATCAAATGGGTTATCTGATTGAAGATTTTGGAGAAGGTAGCTTTATTATTAAGGAAATTCCAAGCTATATGGATTTGGGTGAGGCTGACAGGCTTGTAAAGAACTATTTGGACGAGCTTGGCTATATTAAAACAACTGAATGCAATAGAGCAGTGATTGACAAAATTATTATGAGGTCATGCAAGTCTGCAGTAAAAGCAAATGACGTTTTATCAAATGAAGAGATATCGGAATTAATTGCAGAATTGGCAAATTGTAAGAATCCGTATTCGTGTCCTCATGGAAGGCCTACTTTCATTAAAGTACGAAGATACGAGCTTGAGAGAGCCTTTAGAAGAAAATGATAGGAGATATATATGAATAAAGACAGAACAGTTTATGTAATATCAGGCCCGACTGCGGTCGGTAAAAGTAATATTGCAATTGAGTTAGCCAAGATGGTAAATGGTGAAATAGTAAATTGTGATTCAGTTCAAGTCTATAAGGGCCTAAATATTGGAAGTGCAAAACCAAGCACTAAGGAACTAAATGAGATTCCTCACCATCTTTACGACCTTGTAGATCCAGATTACAATATGACTGTTGCAATTTACCAGAAGCTTGCATATGCAACATTAGACAACATTATTGCAAGAGGAAAAGTTCCAATTGTTGTTGGTGGTACAGGCCTATACATGAATTCTATTTTATTTGATATGGATTTCGGAGGGGCCGGTGATGATGGTTGCAGAAGAACAGAACTAGAAGCATTAGCTGAAAAAATGGGCAACGATTATATGCATTCTTATTTGAGCGCTGTCGATCCAGAAGCTGCAGAAAGAATCCATCCTAATAATTCTAGAAAAGTAATTAGAGCTATCGAAGCTTTTGAATTAGGCGATGGCATCAAGGATCTTAAAGAATGTCCACTTAATGAGAATTATAATTTTAAGTTTTTTGCAATTACTATGAAACGAGAGATTCTATATGAAAGAATTAATCATCGTGTCCTTCAAATGCTTAAAAGTGGGCTAGAGAAAGAAATTAGAGATCTCGTTGACAGAGGTTACTCAGTTGAGACTCCAATTATGACTAAGGCGATTGGATATAAAGAAATGCTTCCATATATCGCTGGAGCATGCACGCTGAAGGATGCTGCTACTGAGATACAGAAGAATTCACGCCATTATGCAAAGCGACAGATTACTTGGTTGAAACGATATGATTTTGTGAACTGGATTGAAACAAGCCCAGAAGAACCAGAAAAGAGCGCAGTGCTAAGAATACTAGCATATAAATAATAATTTTTTAAAAAAGAGCAAAGAAAATGAGCAATAACGATAATTACCGCTCGCACAACAAAAGCGATAAACCGGATAATATTATTAATAAGCAAAATGAGATTTTTCTCGAATGTGCTGCACTCGAGAAGGAACTTCCGTCTTTCTTGCACTCATATTTTATGTATCTCAAAGGCAATGTGTTGCCATCTACAAGACTTGCATATTTAAGAGATATCAAATATTTCATGACCTATCTCATCGAAGAGACAGATTTAACAAAAGCAACTGAAACACGCCGAATTACTTCAGATGAATTGAACTTGGTGCAAGCAGCAGATGTCAATCTCTACATTGATTATTGCAGAAGTTATGTTGTCGACGATGGTAAGAATAAGACAATTTACAATAATAACAATAAGACGCTTTCTAGAAAAAAATCTTCTATATCGGTAATGTTTAAACAGCTTTATAGAGACGGTATAGTAGAGAAAAATATTACAGATGGGTTTAATCCAATTAAGGTACAAAAGCCGGGAGAACGAGAAATAAAGGCATTACAAGATGACGAGGTTATGGTTATGTTAGATGCAGTTGCAACTGGCGAAGGATTAACTGATCACGAAAGGTCATACTGGGAGAAGACCAAACTAAGGGACAAAGCGATTTTGATAATTTTTGTTACCTATGGACTTCGACTTAGCGAACTTGAGCAACTGAATGTATCTTCGTTTAATTTCTCAAGGGGAGAATTTAAGATATATAGAAAGCGCGATAAAGAATCAATTATGCCTCTTAACAGGTCTGTTCAGGCCGTTGTAGAGGATTATATCAAAAATGAAAGAAATCTCGTTACATGCGAAAATGAAGCCGATGAAGATGCATTGTTTTTGTCCTTACAGGGTAAGCGCATGACGGTTAGAGCAATACGAGAACTTGTTAAGAAATATACTTCGATTGCATTGAATACTTCTCGCAAAGGTGGCTACAGTCCACATAAACTTCGCGCAACTGCGGCGACAAGTTTGATTGGGCGAGGAAATTCGATTTTTGATGTGCAATCATTGCTCGATCATGAGCAAGTTACAACTACGCAACTATATGCATCACACAGAATGAATGCAAAGAGGGACCTCGTAAATGATATGGAATGGGAACTCGAAAGAAAGGATGAGGACTAAGGTTTGTCGATTTATAACGATTATTTAGTAAAAGATTTCGATATTGATAAGAAAGTTATTGAGATTGTCAGTGACGCTGAATCAAAGTTATCTGCACAGTTCGCTCATATGGATGAAATTACTTCTATATGCCAATTAAAGGTACTAAAAGCTTTTCAGGACAATCATATTAATGCAACTCATTTCAACTGGAACACTGGCTATGGATATGATGATTCGGGTCGTGAACATGTTGAAAGTGTATATGCCAGTGTTTTCCATACTGAAGCAGCTCTTGTAAGACCTAATATTGTAAACGGAACACATGCAATTGCTACTACACTTCTTGGGCTATTGAAGCCAGGCGATGAACTTATTTACGCTACAGGTTCACCATATGATACTCTTCACAGTGTTATTGGGCAGAAGGAGGGGGAGTTTACCGGAACTCTGCTAGATTATGGTGTTTTGTATAATGATGTACCTTTAAATGAAAATATGGATGTCGATCTCGATGCAATCAAAGCGGCAATTACGGAGAAGACTAAGGTAGTTGCAATGCAAAGATCAACTGGATATGATTGGAGACCTGCTATTTCACTAGATAGCATGAGAGCAGTAACAGACTTAGTTCACTCAATTAATCCTGACATTATCGTAATGGCGGACAATTGCTATGGTGAATTTGTAGATACATATGAACCTACTGATTTTGGCGTAGATGTAATTGCAGGGTCTCTTATTAAAAATCCAGGCGGTGGCTTGGCTCTGTCAGGTGGATATATTGCAGGAAGACAAGACTTAATTGACAGAATTGCTTTTAGGCTTACTTGTCCGGGCATTGGTTCAGAATGCGGCTTAACATATGGCCAGAATAGGAATGTTCTTCAAGGTCTTTTCTTATCTCCAAAGGTTGTAAATGCTGCAGTTAAGGGCGCGATGCTATGTGGAGTAATATATGACAGCCTAGGATACGAAGTTGTTCCAAAGGCTTTTGCAAAAAGAAGTGATATTATTCAAGCTATTAAATTTAAGGATCCAGACAAGCAGGTGTCGTTCTGCCAAGCTGTTCAATCAGCTTCCCCAATTGATGCTTATGTCACACCGATGCCTTGGGATATGCCCGGCTATCAAGACAAAGTTGTAATGGCCGCTGGAGCATTTGTTCAAGGCTCTTCAATTGAATTAAGTGCGGATGCACCCCTAAGAGAACCATATATTGCATATTTTCAAGGAGGCCTCACATACGAGCACTCAAAATATGGTGTAATAAAGAGTATAGATAAACTTTACAAGGATGGGTTAATTACTCTCAAATAGAATTTGGTTAAAGCTATGGGCAAAAATAAACAAATCAAAAAAGAAATGAAAGGCGTAATCCAAGATGCTCGTTCAAATGTGAACGAATCGTCGAGGAGAAAGAGACTGATTATTTTCGGAAAACTTTTTATCCTTATAATCGTTCTAGTTTTGTTGCCTATTATTGCATATTATTTTGCTAAAGATACACTATTCAATCAAGATTGGATGAATAATCTCCCTAGAATGATTGAAGATAACAAGTGGCAGAACTTCCTGTATATAATTGCTGTTCAAATAATTCAAGTAGTAATTTGTATTATTCCAGGACAACCTATACAGATTGCATCTAGCTACATGTATGGAGTTTTAATAGGGTTTATTCTATCTATAATAGGTGTTGCTATAGGTACTGCATTAACATACTATATTGCGAAGGTTCTCGGGAAGGACGCAATGCATCTACTATTTGGGCAAGAAAGGGTACAGCAGTATCACTCTAAATTAAATAGCCGCAAATCTTTGTTGATTGTGTTCATAATTTACCTTATACCGGGACTTCCTAAGGATTTAGTATCTTATGTTGCCGGTATCTCGGAAATTGACTTCAAGCAATATCTTATTGTGTCAACGATTGGCCGTTCGCCTGGAATTCTCGGTAGCTTGATAATGGGAGCATTTATCGGAAAAGGTCAATATCTTGCTTTGGGAATTTTTGCAGCGGTCGTTATAGTAATATTAATAGTATGTTACTTGCTGAGAAATAAAATATTTGCGCTTATTGACCATCTTGAAGATGAAATGAATAAGAAAAAAAGAAAAAAGGCATAAAGATTAGAAAACCTTTACCATTAGTTAATAGATTTATCATTGGAGTTCTTAAAATGGCAGGAAAAAACAAAAGTACAATTAAAGATAAGACTAATGCTATGAGACAGCTAGATCAAGCTGGAATCACTTACAAAATGTCAGAATATCCAGTAGATGAAGAAGATCTGTCTGGTGTCCACGCAGCCAAGCTTCTAGGTGTTGATGAAGAAATAGTATTTAAGACTTTAGTGGCAAGAGATAACCATAATAATTTATTGGTATTTGTTATACCTTCTCCTGATAATTTGGATTTGAAGAAGGCTGCAAAAGTATCCAATAGCAAATCAATTGAATTGATTCACACAAAGGAACTACTTGGGCTTACAGGCTATATCAGAGGCGGATGTTCTCCGATTGGAATGAAGAAAAAGTTCCCTACATTTATTGATGAGACAGCAATTCTTTATGACGAGATATATTTCTCTGCTGGTAAAAGGGGAGTCCAGATAATAATTGATCCTCAAGAACTAGCTGTATTTATAGATGCGGAATTTTTCGATTTAGTTAAATAGACTATCTAAATCAATTATTTAAGAAGTAGTTATAGCACAGCAAATCAATCCGTTGTTTTAGTATATATAGATAAGTAAATAACAATTAGAACATATTTCGAAAATATGTTCTTTTTTTGTTGACAAAAAGAGAACGCGTGTTTATAATTGGTTCATAAAGAACATATGTTTTAAATATTTAAGACTATTTAATTATTATTGCTTATAAAAAAGCAACAGACTATATAACTATATAAAGGAGATACTGTCATGAATAAAAATATTAAAATTGTTTCACCTATTAGATTCTTCCTATTTATTCTAATATCTACTATGATTCTTGTATTTAGCTTCGTAGGAGTTTTCTCTATAACACAGACTGAGGCTTCGTCATATGATACATATGTCCAGGTTGAAGTTGCTGAGAATGATACTCTATGGGAAATTGCATCAGATTATGCAGAAGGATCTGTTGATATCAGAACTATTGTAAAAGATATCTGTGAGATTAATGAAATCCAGTCAGGTGATATTAAAGCAGGAGATAAAATATTTGTTCCAATTAATTAGTTGCTAGTCTCATCAAATATTTTCGATTTAAGCGATTTTATATTGTAAGGTCATACCATAAGAGGTTGTATTCTTTATTAAGATTGGAAATAATTGATGTCTAGATAAATGTATTTTATAAATTGTATAGATAACCGATATTTGCTACGATTCATCCTCAATTTGCAAATCTCGGTTATTTGTACTTTTTGATAAGATATGAGAAGGTATCAGTAGTAGACAGGATTCTATAAGAAGCCTAAAAACGAAAATATGCGGCATTAACTATTCCCAAAATTATGATTTTAGGAATAGTTATATTTCAAAACTAGGACTACCCTTGACTATTAACATATCCATTAAATCTAAAAAAATATCAGACACAAGACTCTCCTTGTATCTGATATTTAAATTATTCAAACAATATTCAATTTGATTTTGTAGAAAGTGCTATTGATAATTAATCTTCTCTCAAAATTGCCTTACACTTTTTCTCAAGCTGTTTAATTATTCCAACCATCTTTTTGTCAATTTGTTTTGATGTCATAGTGCTATCATCATTTCCAAATTTTACACTGAGCATAATGGATTTCTTTCCGTCTGGAATTTGCTCACCCCTATACTCTTCCACGAAAGTTACTTCTTTTACCATCTTATCAATTGATTCTTCAATTTGCTTCCAGCTCATAGTTTCGTCAACTAATAGTGACAAGTCCTTCTCAACGAGTGGATATTGTGGCAAATGCTTAAACTCGTTTGTTCTTGATGGGAATGCAACCAGTTTATCAGTATCGATTTCGAAAGCTGCAACATTTGTTCTTTTAATACCTGCTTCTGATAAAGCTGATACAGATAAAAGACCAATAGCGCCAACAACTTCATTGTCCAAGCATACATTTAACCACACCTTTTCGTCTGCCCAGGTTGGTTTAGCTGTCTGGTTAAACTTAAATCCTTCAGCGTGACAATATGAAGGCATTGCCTCAATTACACCCTTTACTTGGAAGAAAATATCCTTTGCATCCTTGCCTACAACGCCTCCTGTAAGCATATTTCTATGAATTGGAAGTATTTCCCTATCGTTTGAAGGATGATATTCCCCTTTTTCAAAGATTTGAGCTGCTTCAAATATCTTAAACTCATCAAAATATCTAATATTTTTCTCAACTGCTTCAAGCATTCCTGGAACCAATGAAGGTCTTAAATTAGCAGTAGTTGGTGATGGTGGAGTTGACAACTTAACACAAGAATCCAAATCCACATCAGCTGCATTTAGATATCTATCCTCTACCCATGGATATGTGAAAATCTCATTAAATCCACATCTATAAGCAAGGAATTCCCTTAAACGGCGAGCCAAAGTCTTATCTATCTGGTTAACAGAATGTTCAAAGTTTACAGGAAGTGGCTTAGCCTCAAAGCTTTCATAGCTTAACAGTCTAGCAATATCTCCCATTACATCATCCTTAATACCTACATCACCTGTTGATCTCCATGTTGGAGCTATGCAAGTATATACACCATTTTCAAATGTAACATCATAACCTAATCTTCTTAGAATGCCTTCAATAACATCCTGTGAAAGTACTTTACCAAGTCTTTCATCCAAGAATGCCTTACTAACTTCGATAACTGAGCGCTTTGTCTCCACTGGATAATTATCGCAGAATGCAACAACTTCGCTTTCTGGGAAAATCTCCTTGAATAATTTTAGCGCCATAGCTGCAGCAATATCTACTCTTTGTGTGTCTATACCCTTTTCATATCTAATGGATGCATCAGTCTTCTCATCAAAGCGTCTTCCAGTTTGACGAATTGTTGAAGCTGAGAAATTAGCAACCTCAAGGAGAACACTCTTTGTATCATCAAGAATTGAATCATACTTACCGCCCTTGATACCTGCTAGTGCAAGTGGCTTATTAGAATCACAAATTACTAGATCATCATCTGTAAGATCCAAATCAAGTTCATCAAGAAGTAATAGAGTCTCGCCATGTTTTGCATTCCTTACAATAATCTTATTATCGTCAACATGTGTGCTGTCAAAAGCATGTGTAGGTTGTCCGATAGATAATAGCACAAAATTTGTAATATCTACTATAGCATTAATTGGACGCATTCCAGCATTTGTGATTAGTGATTTCATCCAAGCTGGAGACTCCTTCTTGCATAGGTTATCTATTCTAATACCCATATATCGAGGGCATTTGTCAGAGTTAAGAATCTCAATATCATATGATGGAAGACTTTTGTCTGGTGTATATGCAGGAAGCTCATTGAAATCGAGCTCGTATATAGCAGCGATTTCTCTTGCGATACCGTAATGCCCCCATAAATCAGGTCTATTTGTAAGTGATTTGTTATCTACCTCAAGAATTACATCATCAAGGCCAAATACTTCAGCAACACACTGTCCTGGGACACAATCATAGTCTGACAAGTCTACAATCATTCTCTCGTCTTCTAGTGTGAAGTAGTCGTCTAGATAAACTTCAGTAGCACCGCAGATCATGCCATAAGAAGCCTCGCCTCTCATCTTTGTCTCTTTGATTTTTACAGGCTCACCCTCTCCATGCCATACAACCATTGAACCAGGCTTGGAAACTACAACCTTCTCACCTTCGTATAGGTTCGAACCTCCACATACAATCTGCTTGTCTTCTCCATCACCTACATCAACAATGCAAATACGAAGAGCGTCAGCATTTGGATGTGCTTTAACCTCTTTAATCTGACCAACAACAATGTTATTAAATTTGTCTCTAGTCTTCTCGATACCTTCAACCTCAACAGTTCTCATAGTGAGGTCATATGCAATTTGTTCCGACTTCAGTTCTGCCGGAATATCAACAAATCTCTTAATGAAATTTAATGAAATATTCATTTTCTTTACCTCCCCCTATTTTACTTGAACTGATTTAAGAATCTAAGATCAGCACTATGGAAGAATCTTACATCATCGATTCCATAACGCATCATTACAAGTCTATCTAGACCAATATTTGTATAGAAGCCTGTCCACTCTTCTGGGTCTAGGTTAGCAGATCTAAGTACATTTGGATGGATTACACCACCAGGCATTACCTCAATCCAACCATTCTGATTGCAAACTCTGCATCCTTTACCGCCGCAAACAAGGCATTCCATGTCAATTTCATAGCCAGGCTCAGTAAATGGGAAGAAACCTTCTCTCATTCTAACATTTACATGACGGCCAAAAACCTTCTGAAGAATTGTCTGAATCATTACCATTCCGGATGAAAAAGATAAGTTCTT
>JAAZHB010000003.1 GCA_012510935.1 Clostridiales bacterium | reverse complement strand
TTGCTTATTGGGTATCAGCTGAGATCCCTTGCGTAGTAGCATGCGTTCAGCGCTTTGGTATTGGAGATGGATTCATTTCTGCAGGTCAAGATAATTACTGGCAGGCGGTTAAGTGCGGTGGAAATGGCGACTATCATCTAATCGTTCTTGCACCGAATTCAGTTCAAGAAAGCTGCGATATGGCTTATGAGGCGTTTGAACTTGCTGAGAAGTACAGACATCCGGTTCTCTTGCTTTCTGACGGTACAATTGGGCAAATGATGGAGCCAGTAGTCCTTCCAGAGATGAAGGAATACCATAATGACTCTCTTGATTGGACTATCAATGGTTGTAAGCCAGGGGCTGATCACAAGGTTGCAACAGATGTTACTTACTTCGAGCCTGTAACAGATTGGAATCATAAGTATATTGCAAAGATGAGAAAAATCAGCCAAGACGAACAACGCTGGGAAAACTATCAGGTTGAAGACGCGGCTGTTGTTCTTGTTGCATATGGCATTTCATCAAGAGTTGCTTTAGAAGCAGTAACAAGAGCAAGAGCTGCAGGTTTTAAACTTGGACTTGTAAGACCAATTACACTATGGCCATTCCCTCAAAAGGCATTCGAAGAAATTCCTGAAACTTGCAAGGGTATCGTTACAGTTGAAGTAAATATGATGGGACAGATGAGAGAAGATGTAATTATCCATACAAAGAGTAAGTTCCCTACATACTCTATGACGGTTGATGAGCCAAGAATCCATACAGTTGATGAAGTTATTGAGTATGCACAATCAGTATACGAAGGAAAAGAAGAAGAGGAGGTATTTTAATGGTTGCTAAGAAAGCCCCTGAATTATTTTATGATGAGAGCAGATTCTGTGGAGGTTGCGGGCATGGAATCTTTAATAGAATACTTGCAGAAGTCCTTGAAGAGATGGGAATTGTATCTGACACCATAATCTGCTCAGATATCGGCTGCAATCATCAGTTCCAGTTCTGGATGAATGTCGACGCAATTGTACCTCCACATGGAAAGATGGGAGCAGCGCTTACAGCAATGAAAAGGGTTCGTCCAGACAAGACAATCCTTACAATCGCTGGTGATGGCGGAGCATATGCTATAGGCTTAGGCGAGACCACATCAGTTGCGTTAAGAAATGAGAATGTTACTATGTTCGTTATGAATAATACAGTTTTTGGAATGACTGGAGGACAGCTTGCTCCTACAACAATGATTGGTCAGAAAACTGCATCAACAGTTGATGGAAGAAATTTTGCGGATAATGGAGAGAACACAGATGTCTTCAAATTAATGGGAAGTATGGATATTGCATATCTGGCAAGAACATCTGTAACAAGCCCAGCAAATATAATGAAGACTAAGAAAGCGGTTCGCAAGGCTCTTGAAAAGCAGAGAGATGGAAAAGGATTCTCTCTTGTTGAGGTTCTTGTGCCATGTCCAACAAATTGGCATATGACTCCCGCAAAATCGATGGAGTATATTGATGAAGTAATAGCAAAAACATATCAGCTTGGCGAAGTAATCGATAGATAGTGGAGGGACGAAATGATAAAAAGAATTATTTGTGTTGGGCTTGGTGGACAGGGAGTTCTCACTGTAGGAAAACTCTTCATGGAAGCAGCACTAGATAAGAACTATGAGTGTACATGGACATGTAAATATGGCAATGAAATGCGAGGGGGTTACTCGGAGTGCAATGTTATCATTAGCGACGAGAAAATAGCTTCTCCTTATGCAGATCATCCAGACATCGTTTTTCTTATGAAGAATGATGGACCTGTTGTAGATGATTCAATTGGAAAGTATGAAACAGCAATGCCTGAAGGCGGGATAATGTGCATCAACAAGAATGCTCTTGATGAGAACAGAGCACATAGGAATGACATAAAAGTTATTGAACTTGCCTCAACTGACATTGCAACTGGAATGGGAAAGGGAAATAACGCAAACCTTTGCTTACTAGGCAAGCTTGTCTCAGAGTCAGACTTGTTCACTTTTGAAGAATTTGAGACATCTATGTGCAAATATTTCGAGTCACATGGTAAAGGTAAGTATAATGAGGGCAACAAAGAAGTCCTAAGAGCAGGAAGAGATTCTTAACTGAATAAATTAAAATAGAGTAAAAGAGAGGAATGCATGTTGTGATTGCATTCCTCTCTGTCGCTATTGTAAAGTATCTTGTTAGAGAATAAATATAAACATGTGAAGTGCGACTACAACAAAAGATTATCGGAGATTTCCTTACTTAACTCTTTCATGTATCCAATCTTCTCTTCTAAATGACTGTCCCTAATTCTTGCAGCAGGACCGGAAATACTCATCGCTGCAGTAGCTTTTCCCCCGCTGAATATTGGAACCCCTAGGCAGAATAAACCGCGTTCTCTTTCTTCGTTATCTACAGCATATCCTTGAAGCCTAATCTTATCGAGTTCTTTAGCTAATTCTTTAGTATCTGTGATTGTATTTTCGGTAAACTTTACTGGCTTAAACCTATCGTATACAGTTAAATCAATATGTTCAGAAAAAGCAAGAAGACACTTACCCATTGACGAACAATAACATTCGGATGCAGAAGAACCTTCAAAATTAACAGTTAATGTCAGATGACTTCTAACATTAGCAATGTTAGTAAGTGAATAAACACCATTCCTGTCTTCTGTAAGAATAGCTGCGGTGACAGATTCAAGAAATTTTGCGCTAAGTTTATGCATGTATGGTTCTATGCTTGCGGCAAGAATGTTACTTTCTTGCCGTGAGTTATAGGCAAAAATCTTTGGACCTAGAGTATACATTTCAGTATTTTTATTCTGTAAAACATAGCCTCTATTTTCAAGTGTTGCAAGGGTTCGAAAAATAGTGCTCTTATAGATATCAAGATCTTTGCTAAGCTGAGATATAGACACTTCTCTGTCTTCCCTGTATAGGTATTCAAGGACGTCAAGAGAGCGATCTACAGAGTTGATAATAACATTTTCTTTAGTAGATTTTTCGACAGAACACATATAATTGACCCTCCTAAAAGTATTAAAATATTTTGATTATTATACCATATTTATTATTATAACTGAATGAGGTGTTAATCAATTAAAAAAGATGATAGTAATTGTTGAGAAATCACTCAGTAATATATCCACAAATGTGCTAAAATGCCAAACAAAAACTTAAATTCATAAAAAATTTGTTAAACTTCAATAAATTTTTAAAAAAGCTTGACATTTTTTCACAAATATAGTTATATAAGTATACAAATTGAATAACAACTGATAGAGGTTGCGGATTGCAAGAGTAATCATTTGCTATAGCTTGGGAGGCTGCAGATGATGAAAGGGATTATCCGCCGAAGGGACAGGGCCCAACCTGTTTACCTGGGACGTCGCAATAAGAGGTGACGGACTGCCACAGACAAGCGTGGAGTGCTATCGATGGTAAATTAACTTTTCAAATGACCATGGATACGTTCAGACGTTATTCATGGTTATTTTTTTAAACATTTGAGGAGGTATTTACAAATGGAACCCGTATTATATGCAACAGCTTGGTCGATCGTGCCACCACTAGTAGCAATCGTGCTTGCACTAGTTACTAAGGAAGTTTACAGCTCTTTATTTCTTGGTGTATTATCAGGAGCAATTTTATTTGTTGCAAAGCCTGATATTACAGCAATCATGAGCCATATGCTTAACAAAGGAATTATTGCATCATTATCTGATTCTTACAATGTAGGAATTCTAGTATTCTTAGTTGTTCTTGGAATTTTAGTGGCATTAATGAATAAGTCTGGTGGTTCAAAGGCTTTTGGTGATTGGGCGGCAAATAAGGTTCGTTCAAGAGCTGCAGCTCAGTATTCAACAATAGGACTGGGACTTCTTATCTTTGTTGATGATTACTTTAACTGCCTAACAGTAGGGAGCGTCATGAAGCCAGTAACAGATAGATTTAATATTTCTAGAGCAAAGCTTGCATATTTAATTGATTCCACAGCAGCGCCTGTCTGCATTATCGCACCAATTTCTTCATGGGCAGCAGCAGTAAGCGGATTTGTTGAAGGCGCTAATGGACTGCAGGTGTTTATCCAAGCTATTCCATATAATTTCTATGCACTTCTTACAATTGCGATGATGTTCGTTATAGTTGGCATGAAGTTTGATTATGGCCCAATGGCAAATTATGAAACAAATGCTATTGAGAATGGAGACCTTTTCACAGCAGGGGAAGACAATGCAGAGTCCGTGCCAGTAGTTGACAATGATGACATCAGCCCAAATGGAATAATCGCAGACCTGGTATTCCCTGTTGTTGTTCTAATTATTTTCTCGGTGTTAGGAATGATATATAGTGGTGGGATTCTTGATGGAGAGAGTTTTGTTAGTGCATTTGCTAACTCAGATGCATCTGTAGGGCTTTCACTTGGATCTATTGCTGCACTAGTTATTACAATTATATACTACTGTTTTAGAAGAACTATGAGTTTTACAGATTGTATGGCAATGGTTCCAGAAGGATTTAAGTCAATGTGTTCACCGATTCTTGTCCTAACATTTGCATGGTCGTTAAAGGCTATGGCAGATGGGCTTGGTCTAGCTGCTTTTGTTGCAAATCTTGTATCACAGATGGGATCTGGATTCCTTTCACTAGTACCAGCAGTTCTTTTCTTGGTAGCTTGCGGACTTGGAATTGCGTCAGGAACATCTTGGGGAACTTTTGGAATACTTATTCCAATTGCAATGGCAATCACAGAGTCAGAGCCGACACTGATGATTCCAGTTATTTCAGCTTGTATGGCTGGGGCTGTATGTGGAGATCACTGCTCGCCAATATCAGATACAACTATCATGGCATCAGCTGGTGCAGAGTGCAATCACCTTACACACGTTAGAACTCAGTTTCCATATGCGATGACAGTTGCAGGCGTATCATTCGTTTCATATGTTGTAGCGGGATTTGTAAGAAGTCCTTGGATACCACTTGCAATAGGTGCTGCGCTTCTAATAGCAGTTCTCTTTGTCCTAAAGGCAAAGATTGGAACCAGACATGCTGCATAGCTGAAAGGTAAGATAGCTGAATAATTTAGTAAGAGTGTGCTGATTATTATCGGTACACTCTTTTGTATGTTAATGATATAATTGAGGTGAAAAGAATTGGATTAGGAGGTGTTGAAATGTTTGTGAGAAGAAATACAAAATATATTGAAGGCGGAGATTATTTAAAGAATCCGAATCATATTATAAAGGAAGAGCTTGCAGACATTCTCAAGGCAAGAAATCCAAAAGATAGGCTTGACTTGCGAAATGCCGAGTTTGTCAGTATGGACCTAAGCGGATGGGATTTGTCAAACTGCGATTTCAGTGATGCTTCATTTATAGATATGACAATGGATGGGGTTAATTTGGACAATTGCATTATGCAAAGTGCTTGGTTCTCGGGAAAAAACTCTCTGAGGGGTGCAAAGATGACGAACTCAAGTTTAAGAGAAGTGGGTTTTCGCTATGTCGACCTCACAAACGCAGATATTTCCGGATCAGATATTTACTGCTCCATCCTTGAGAAAGCGGTGCTAGACGGGATTGTTCACGATGAGAAAACAGAGTGGTTTGAAATGAAGTGCCCGCCCGAAGGGACTGCTTTTATTGCGTGGAAGTGTTGCATTGATCTGCGTGTAGTACAACTTTTAATACCTAAGGATGCTAAGCGAGTTATGGCAACATTGGAAACGGGTAGAGTAAATCGCGCAAAGGTTCTTTCAATAAAGAGTGTTGACGAAACTGAAAGTTACGATTGGGCACAATCGACAGTGGATCAGGATTTTTTCTATTATACGGGAAAGTATGTTGAACCATCAAACGGATTTCAAGAGGACAGATGGATGGATTCATCACAAGGATTACATTTTTTTCTAGAAAGAGAACAGTGCATAAAATATGCAACTGTATGAAAGTATAAAAAAATAATTAAAATCTTAAGATTATTTATGAGTTTTTATAAAGTATGGACACTTTACACAAAGCATCATCCTTATCTTGTTTTATATATGTAAATAGCGGTCTTTGAATTGACTTAGCCGATTTAAGGCAGTATAATATTTAGAGTTGAATACAAGTTATATGCTTGAACAAGGAGGTAATTCAATGAAAGTAATTATGTCGGGTAATGAAGCGATTGCTCGCGGTGCCTTTGAAGGGGGATGCAGATTTTTCTCTGCTTATCCAGGAACACCTTCAACTGAGATTGGTGAGAACATGCCAACATATAAGGACACACTCTATAGCGAGTGGGCACCTAACGAGAAGGTAGCTGCGGAGGCTGCTATTGGAGCTTCAATTGCCGGTGCAAGATCAATGTGTGCTATGAAGCACGTAGGTTTTAATGTTGCTGCCGATCCAATTTACACATTCGCTTATACTGGAGTAACAGGTGGATTTGTAATGGTTGTTGCAGATGACCCAGGACAGCACAGTTCACAGAATGAGCAGGACAACAGAAACAGTGCAAAGGCTGCAAGAATGTTTATGCTTGATCCTTCTGATTCTCAGGAGGCTAAGGACTATACAGAGAAGGCATTTGCTCTTTCTGAGAAGTTTGATATGCCAGTAATGCTTCACGTAACAACAAGAATCTGTCACTCAAAGGGTATTGTAGAGACAGGCGATAGAACAGAGGTTGCTGTTCCTGATTACGAGAAGAAGATTGCAAAGTACGTCACAGCTCCTGCAAATGCTAAGAAGCTTAGAGCTAATCTTGAGGACAAGATTGCAGCTGCTAAGGCTTTCTCAAACAACTGTGAGTTCAATACAACTGAATACAATGATACTAAGATTGGTATCGTAACATCAGGTGTTGCTTACCAGTATGCTAAGGAAGCATTTGGAGAGAAGGCTTCGTATTTGAAGCTTGGTCTCACATTCCCACTACCAGATGATCTTATGAAGGAATTC
>JAAZHB010000057.1 GCA_012510935.1 Clostridiales bacterium | reverse complement strand
TTACGGATTTGGGTATACACCTGTTGACCCATTATATGCACAGTTTTAGGAGGTAGAATATGCGTTGCTTTGCTAAGCAAACGTTACGAAGCGTAGTGTTTATAATAGGGCTAATTATTCTTTTACTAATATGCTCACATATATTATCACCAAAGAATAATAGTAAGAAGGACGGAATGCAAGATTCGTCTGCAAACGGCATATTAAGCGAGCCTAACAAGTCGATTGATGTGCTTATGTTAGGAGATAGTGAGTGTTATTGTTCCATGATTCCTTTAAGAATATGGGAGGAACAGGGGATAACATCATATTGCTGCGCGACTCCAGCACAGAAGTTAGTATATTCAGAGGAATTTCTATATAGGGCATTCAAGAGCCAGTCTCCAAAGGTTGTAGTCTTGGAGACAAATGCTATTTTCAGGAAGTTCTCAGTGGGCGATATGATTGTACAAAAAGCAGATGTTACAGTACCTATTTTCAGGCACCATGACCGATGGAAGTCAATCAAAAGCAGCGACTTTGGGCTGGCTACCAAATACACATATATCGACAATGCTAAGGGGTATAAGTTTACATCAACAATAAATCCAGCTGATTCTAGCGGTTATATGGCGCAATCGGATAAGCTGGAACCAATTCCGTCAAAAAATCGCAAATATGTTGAGAACATAATGGATTATTGCAATGAGAATGGGGCTAAGTTGATTCTTGTAAGTACTCCAAGCGTAGTTAACTGGAATATGGCGCGTCATAACAGTATGCAGAAAATGTCCGAAGAACTAGGTCTAACATACATTGACACGAACTTATTGAGTGAAGAAATTCCAATTGATTGGCAGAATGATACCGGCGATAAGGGAGATCATATGAACTACTTTGGAGCACAGAAAGTTACAAGCTATCTTGGAGAGTATCTAGCAGGAATGGGATTATTCACTAGTCATAAGTCTGATATAGAATATAAGCAGTGGAATGAGCATTTAGAGAGTTTTAATGCAACTGTTGAGAAGTCATTGTCAGCATAAACCGAATTATCATAGATGAAGGGGGATGGAGACATTTAAAAGATTAATTACAGTCGCAATTATTATTGTGCTTTTTCTTGTCAGCTTAGACACAGATCATCAAATGAGGAAAGAATATATGCCTAAAGATAAGAGAACTTCATACAGTAAAGAAATTGTCTGTTGGGGCGACAGCATGACTTTTGGATACGGCTACACAGAAGGAGAAATATCAATTAACGGAAAGGAAGTAGACATAAGTTACTTATCTTATCCGGATAACCTAGAGTCTTTAACAGGTACAAAAACATATAATTTTGGAATTGTAGGGGCTACTTCAGAGGAAATTGCAGTAACGCAAGGCGGGCTTCCTGTGAAAAGCAGTTATATTTCTTATGAGATTATCGACTACGGCATTATGAATTTTGCAAAAAAGCATAAGGGAGACATCTTGGTTCTAGAGCTAGGCAGCAACGGAGGCTGGGAGGACTACGATGAATTAATTGCCCAATATCGTGCAATGATTGAATATGCTCACTGCAAGAAATATATCATCATCGGTGATACCGATGAGCCTTTGTATTCCTTTGACCAAGATGTTGTGCGACAAGCCGAAGAATATGAAGACGATAAGATTGGCTTGAATGAGACAAAATGGGAGAAAGCTCTTAGGGAAGAATTTGGAGAGCATTTTATTAATATGAGAGTGTTCTTAATTCAGAATGGATTGAGTATTACTGGGTTAGAAGCATCTGATGAAGATGCTGAAGACGCTCTAAAAGGGAACATATCTCAGCAGCTGCGTTCAGACTGGACACACTTTAATGCCTATGGATACTATGCTCAGGCTACTGGAGTATACCAGAAGGGGCAAGAACTCGGGTATTGGAGTTAGGCTAGGATGTTGAGATAGAAAGCTCAATAATAATAACAGGCTGAAAGCGGTACTAGCTCGCTTACAGCCTGTTGTTTTGTTATGTTCGTCTTTCTTAAAGCTTGTTATAGTGTTGCAATCCAGTTATAGTGTTGCAATCCAGCTCTCAAGGCTATTTGCGCCTTGAACTCTAATTCTGTCAAGAGCTCGATAGTCCTCTCCGACCTCAACTCTTCCATATACAGTAGAGAATGCACACTCAATACCGCATTCAGCAACTGCTGCCTTTCCGTCTTCTGTAATATCTCCATAAAGGAAAGCAAATGCGTGATTAGCGCCTGTAAAATCCGCCGCTTTCTTTAAATCAGATACAATATCAGCTTTTGACATTGCACTAATTACTCCGCCATGGCCAACATTGCCGCCTGGTCTATGCATGTCATATGAGTGAGATTCAAATGCAACATATGATGAAGCATATTCAGTGACCTTTTCAGGTCCACCTTGCACACCGATTAGGAAAGATGTGGCAGGAATCTTGTATTCATTTAGAATTGGGAGCCCATAGGATAGGAAATATTGCGCGCCATCATCGAATGTCAGGATAACGCTTTTCTCAGGAAGAGAAATTTTACCATCTATATATGCTCTTAATTCCGTAAAGCTTGGGAAATAGTAGTCGTTCTTTTGAAGATAATCTAGCTGAGCTTTCAAGTCTGTGTCTAGAATATAGTTGCCATTAACGCTTGCCGGCGTATCGTTAGCAGTATATACATAGTGATACATCAAGACGGAAATACCATCAGAATCAGCAGTAAAGTCTTTCTCGGCAATTACATTAACAGTTCTCTTAATTGTCTTAGTCAGGTTTCCTACTTTGAAAGTATACTTTATCTCGTAGGAGCCTTCCTTGGATGTGTCAACCTCGCCAGAAGTTTTATATTCAGTGATAGGACCAGAAGTCTTATCAATCCCGTAAGCACCGGACTCTATATAAGGGTCTCCAATTTTCACTCTAGTTTGTTCATCGCCATATAGTCCTAGTACTAGATTAGCAGGATCCACCACATGAACCACTCTTGTAACTTTCTGGTCACCTTTGGTATATGTTAATGTATAATCACCAGGGACATCTACATCAACCTTGCCAGAGACCTTGCTTTGCATATTCGTGCCGGGGTCCTTAAACTCGTCGCCCACATTAATTGACATTTCCGCGTCACCCTTTAATGCTAAATCTCTTGTCAGTAGTATCGCTGAAATAACAACAACATTGATTGCTAGAAGCGAGATTATAATGGTTAGAATGGTTTTCTTTCGTGGTTTGCGTTTTGCAAACTTGGTTTTTGCTGGTTTTAAATCCTGCATGCTTGTGGTTTGTGTATTCTTGGCATCAGGCGTACTTGGGGCTTTGTCATGAGAAGGTATTTCAGTTACTTCCTTTTCGCTTAGCTTTTCTCGCTCGTGTCTCTCCACTCTGCTCATTTCCTAGAGTCCTCCTACAAATCTACGCAGTTTCTTACATAAAACGAATGCAATTAAAATTTTAGTAATATCAGGTACGATATATGGTATTACGCATAAAGAAAGGGCTGCCCATAGGCCGATTGGTCCAGCAGACCTTGAATATACATACACGAACCAGGCAGTTCCAAAAATATAACATATGATTAGCCCAACGAACATAGAGAAGACAAGAACTTTGTAGCTGCTGCCACAAACCTTTTCAATAATCCACATAGAAAGTGCGGAGCAAAGAAATCCGATGATGTAGCCTCCGGTGGGACCCATCATGTAACCAAGTCCTCCAGCAAAACTAGCAAAGACCGGTAAGCCAACAGCTCCGAGCAGCAAGTAGCACAGAATTGAAACGGTGCCTCGTTTGCCGCCAAGCAGGCCTATTGCAAGGAAAACTCCATGGGTTTGCAATGTGAAAGGTACTGTTGCCGGAATTGATATCCATGAACATATTGCCATTAATGCAGCAAAAAGTGCTACTAATGCGATGTCATAAACACGGCCACGGCTCTTATTTGATGGAGTCTTTGGAATATTTAAGTTATTTGAATTGTTCATCGTTGCAACCCTTTAATAGCTCTATCCATCTTGCGTTCAGCGTCTTTCTTAGCAATTACCTCACGCTTATCGTAGTTCTTCTTACCTTTAGCCAGGCCAATTTCTAGCTTGCATAATCCAGCCTCATTAAGATATACAGTAAGCGGTACGAGGGTCAGACCAGAGGTCTTAAGCGTTCCAATAAGCTTATTTATCTCGCGCTTGTGCATAAGAAGCTTGCGTTCTCTCAAAGGCTCCACATTGAATCGATTGCCTTGTTCATATGGTGAGATATGCATTCCAATAATCATAAGCTCTCCGCTGCGAGCAATCTTGCAAAAACTCTCTTTAATGCTAACGCGACCTGCTCGTATAGATTTAATCTCAGTGCCGGTCAGAACGATGCCAACTTCATACGATTGCTCGATGAAGAAATCATGTCTTGCTTTCTTGTTATTCGCTATTATTCTCTTAGCTCTTTTACCCATTATATCTTACCAATTTTGTCGAAAGGGAAGAGGCGAAGAACTGCCTTGCCCTTGATACTATCAATTGAGACACAGCCAACTTCCTCAGAACGGCTGTCAACGCTTACAACTCTGTTATCACCTAGACAATAGTATTCATCATCTGGCACTACAAAATCTTGGACAGAGCCTGTCGTAATTCCAT
>JAAZHB010000056.1 GCA_012510935.1 Clostridiales bacterium | reverse complement strand
TTATATTTGTAAAAAAGCTGTTATTATGCTATTATTAAACATAATATTATTTAAATTGAGGAGGCACGATTATGGAATTTGTATCTGATTTTGTATCTGAAAGCGATAATGCCGCAATCATTAAAGTTGTAGGTGTTGGTGGCGGTGGATGCAATGCCGTTAATCGAATGGTGGACGCTGGTCTAAAGGGCGTTACTTTTATTGCAGTTAATACTGATAAACAAGCACTTGCTAAATGCAAGGCAGAAATTAAAATACACATTGGAGAGAAGATTGCTAGAGGTAGAGGTGCAGGTGCAAACCCTGAAATCGGCCAGAAGGCAGCAGAAGAGTCTGTTGATGAGATTAAGGCACATCTAGCAGGCGCTGACATGGTATTTATTACAGCTGGAATGGGCGGCGGAACTGGTACAGGAGCTGCACCAATTATCGCTAAGGCTTCTATGGATATGGGAGCACTTACTGTAGCAGTTGTAACTAAGCCATTCTCCTTTGAAGGTAAGAAGAGATGGAATAGAGCAGCTAAGGGAATTCAATACCTAAGCAATTTTGTTGACTCACTAGTTATCATACCTAATGACAGACTTATTGATACATCAGAGCGCAACACTTCAATGCTTGAGGCATTCTCAATGGCTGATGATATATTAAGACAGGGTGTACAGGGTATTTCAGATCTTATCAGTGAATATGGTCTTGTAAATGTTGACTTTGCTGATGTTAAGACCATCATGGAGGGCAGAGGAGTTGCTCACATGGGAGTTGGTGTTGCTGAAGGCGAGAATAGAATTGAAGAAGCAGTACACAATGCTATTGATTCACCATTGCTTGAGACATCAATTAATGGTGCTAAGTCAATTCTTCTTTATGTTGCTGGCGGATACGATATGGGAATGCTTGACATTAGCAGAATTGCTGAGAACATTCAGGAGCAGGCTGATGCAGATGCTAATATCATCTTCGGAGCAACTGTTAATGAAGATATGAATGATAAGATTTCTGTTACAATTATTGCCACAGATTTTGCACCAGCAGGGTTTGATGGAAATACTGAGAGTACAGGAACTACAGAAGGACATAATGAAGAGAGTTCACTTCAGGGCACACCAGTGAAGGTAGATGGACTTGATGCTATGGAAGTTGATCTTGCTGATATTATGAAGCACAACAATCCAGAATCAAGCAATGCTGATAACTTCTTTGATGTACCTGACTTCTTGAAGTAAAATAGACTTATGTTGAATAGGATCGATTCAGAAGAGAATTCCAGAATTAAGCTTGTTAGAAAGTTAGCTTCTAAGAAGCATAGAGATGCGCTAGGCAAATTTGTGATTGAAGGCATCAACCTAGTTGAAGAAGCTATTAATCGAGGAGTATCGATTGATTTCATTCTTATCTCGGATGAGTATGAAGAAAACGATAATTTCAAAAGGCTTAGCGACATTGAGAATATGAACGCATATGTCTTATCGAGTCGACTTTTTGAAAGAATCTCAGATGCCCAGAAAGGCTCTGGAGTTCTGGCTGTAGCTTCTCGAATAGAATGTTCGAAGGACGATTTTATGAAGCTGCCAACAGACACTAATATTCTTGTTTTGGACAGAGTTCAAGACCCAGGGAATATTGGAACAATGATTAGGACAGCGGTTGCTGCTGGATATGGCGCTATTGCTGTTATGAAAGGCACTGCAGATATTTTCTCTCTTAAAGTTCTGAGAGCAACAGCAGGAATGGTATTTGATATTCCTATTGTATATTTCACTAGTCCTATGGATCTTGCAGATACTGTTAGACAGATGGGAAAGAAAATATGCGTTACAGTTCCTTTGAACGGAAATGTGTATTATAAGTGCAATCTTTCATCGAATGTTGCCCTTGTTATTGGCAACGAAGGGAATGGTATAAGTGATGAATTGGTTCAGCTTGCTGACGAGAGAATCACAATTCCTATGAGCGGTGAGGTCGAGTCGCTAAATGCAGCTGTAAGTGCAGCTATTCTTATGTATGAAGCTGTAAGAAATTAATTGATTGAGAGGACAAAGCATATGGAGAAAAGCAAAGTTGAGGTTATGATTTGCGGTGATAATTATGTTCTAGCTGCTGAGAAGAGCGACGACAGAATTAAAGAAATTGCTAGATTTGTTGATGAAGAAATGCGTCATACTAGCAAGATGCTTAAGAGCTATCCGAATTACAAATGTGCGGTATTGTCATCTCTTAATATTGCGGAGAAGCTAATGGATGGCAATGATCTGTTAGTGCAACTTCAGACAGAGAAATTACAATGTGAGAATCAAGTTGATCATTATATTTCAAAGTGGGAGGATGCCAAACTCGCTAATATTGATTTAAAAGAGCAGCTTGAACAGGAATCTATCAAGCAAGGAAAGACTGACGAGGTTATCAACAAGTATAAGGATAAGCTTGCAGAGATGGAGAATGCATATTTCGACTTGCAGATGGAGAATGTTAATCTAAAGAACGAGTTAAAGAATATTAAAAAATTTGGAACGGAAGATGAATTCTAAAGTACTAGGTCTTCTTGAATTTAATAAGGTGATAAACCTGCTTTCAGAACAGGCAAGCTCAGAACTTGCTAGACAGCGTATTGCTGTGCTTGAGCCTATGTCTGATTACCATCAGGTTTCGGATGCATTAACGGAAACTACTGAGGCAGTTTCCGTTATTCTGTGTAAGGGAAGCATTCCGGTTGGTGAAGTGGGTGATATAAAGGATCTGCTTAAAATGGCAAGAAAGGGCAGATGTCTTAGCATGAGAGAACTTCTTCAAGTAAAGAGAAGTATGTCTATAACAAGACAGGTAAAGCAATTTTTGTCTAGTGATGTGCCGGACAATCTTCGCGTTATTGGAGAAATCGCAGAGCTCCTTGAACTAAATGTGCAACTTGAGAAAGATATCGATAATTCTATTTTGTCGGCCGATGAGATGGCAGATAACGCCTCTCCAGCTCTTAAGTCAATCCGCCGCGAGATAAGAAATAAGAATGAACAAATTAAATCAAGACTTGGTAAATACACTACAGGGGTATCCGCATCAAAGCATCTTCAAGATACAATTGTTACGATGCGAAATGGCAGATATGTTATTCCGGTAAAGAGGGAATATGCAAATATTTATCCGGGGCTTGTTCACGATCAGTCAGCAACTGGAGCAACGCTTTTCGTTGAGCCTCAAGCTATCGTATCTTTAAACAATGATTTGAAACAGCTTGAACTTGACGAGCAAGCTGAAATTAAAAGGATTCTACAATTATTTACAAGCAGAGTAGCAGAACATCACTTCGAGCTTGCGAATAATCAGGATTTACTTGTTGAGCTAGACTATGTAAACGCAAAGGGAAAGCTATCCATTCAAATGGATTGCAGAGAACCTAGAATTAATAAGGATGGACATCTTACGATAGTAAGGGGTAGACATCCTTTAATACATATTGATAAGGCTGTTCCTATAGATGTTGAACTTGGCCGTACATTTACAACATTGCTAATTACGGGGCCTAATACAGGCGGTAAGACTGTTACACTTAAGACAATTGGATTGTTGATTCTTATGACACAGACAGGACTTCATGTTCCTTGCAGCGAGGAAAGTGACATTCCTATTCTTAAGGAAGTGTTTGCAGATATTGGTGATGAGCAAAGCATAGAGCAGAGTTTAAGTACTTTCTCGTCTCACATGAAGAATATCACGGATATTTTTGCATTAGCAGGAGAAGGAACGCTGGTGCTTCTAGATGAGCTTGGGGCAGGTACTGACCCGGCGGAAGGTGCGGCACTTGGCATTGCTGAGCTGGAAGAGCTTAGAGAGAAAGGTGCTTTAGTAGCTGCGACTACGCACTATACCGAATTAAAGAAATATGCACTTTCCACTGATGGAGTGGAGAATGCTTCTATGGAGTTCAATGTTGAGACATTGTCTCCTACATATAAATTAAGACTTGGTCTTCCAGGAAAGTCTAATGCATTTGAGATTTCCAGAAAGCTTGGCCTTAACGATGCGATAATAAAAAGAGCAACTGAGCTTCTAGGCGAGAACCAGCTTGACTTTGAGAATGCGGTTCGAAGAGTTGAAGAAGAGAGAAAAGAAGCAGAGGGCATTCTTTTTGAAGCAAAGGATGTTAAGTCTGAAGCTGAAAACAAGTTAGACTTGGCAGACAGACAGCTTGTGGCTGCTGAAGCTAAGGCGAAAAAGCTGGTAGAAGAAGCAAAGGAAGAGGCTAGAGCGATTCTTCGAGATGCACAGAATTTGGTATCGGATGTGTCCTCGGAGCTAAAAAGATTAAAGAACTCTGGTGTTGATCATGGCCATGCAAGCAATGCTGTGGCAGAAGGCCGGAGAAAACTAAGAGATGCTGAAAACGAAGTGTTGCCATCGGCTGACAGTAACAGGTCTGTTCAGACCGGGAAAGCACCAAGCCCAGAAGAAATATATATTGGAATGGCTGTTAAGCTGACAACTCTTGGTCAGAATGGCGAGGTTGAAACTCTTCCGGACAGCAGAGGAAATTTACAAATTAGAATCGGAGCAATTAAGACTTCCGCAAACATTAAGAATCTTATTATTACACAAAGTGAAAGTGCTGGTAATAAAGATAAGAAAAGAAGAGCATATGCTAAATCCGTTAAGCCAAGCTATGTTACTGATAAGGTTATGAATGTTAAGACTGAAATAAATGTCATAGGAAGAAACCTTGATGATGCAACCTATGAAGTCGAGAAGTATATAGACGACGCGTATTTGGCAGGGCTTAAACAGGTCAGGGTTGTACATGGCAAAGGACAGGGAATTCTTTCGAATGGAATAAGAGCAGCTCTTAAGAAAAACAAGCAAGTGAAGTCAGTTGCAAGCGCACCATACAACGAAGGCGGCGAAGGTGCTACAATTGTACAATTGAAAGAGAGAAAGTAATTTTATGTATATAATTAGCAAATGCCTTCTAGGCTGTAATTGCAAATATAACGGCGGTAATAACTTAAATGAAGCTGTAGTGGAATTTAGTAAATCACATACTTGCATATCAATATGTCCAGAATCTCTAGGGGGACTGTCTTCACCTAGATGTCCAGCAGAGATTGTTGAAGACGAATGCGGACTCAGGGTCGTTGATAAAGATGGAAAGAATGTTACAGAGAATTTTCTAAAAGGAAGCAATAAAGCCATCTCACAGGTTTTGGCAGAAGCGAAAGCTAAGGGCGAGAAGATAGAGGGTGCTATATTAAAGGCCAATAGTCCTTCTTGCGGTGTGTCGCAAATCTATGATGGTTCTTTTACTGGGGCTCTCAGAGAAGGTGACGGAGTTATGGTAAGATTGCTCAAGAACGAAACTGATGATGCAATCAGCGATAGGATGACTTTTTTCACAGAGATGGATATTGACAAACTGTAATGCAATATAATATTATGACAAGCTCGAACATGCTATTTGAAATAAGAAGTTTATATTAATACAAAATAAAATCGGAGAAACAAAGATGATTAATTATAAGGAAATGATTGCAAGCGAAATTATGGAGGATACTCTTGGACTGTCTCAAGACGAAGTCATTCAGATGCTTGAGATTCCAAGCGATGAAGCAAATGGCGATTTTGCATTCCCTTGCTTTAGACTTGCTAAGACAATGAGGAAGGCTCCACAGCTAATCGCAGCAGAGATTGCTGAAAGAATCAGTTCATCAAATAATTTCGCAAAGGTTGAGCAGGTCAATGCTTATGTAAATATTTTTATTAATAAAGCTATTTTTGAGAGCGATATCATCAAAGAAGTTATTTCTGAGGGTGTAAATTACGGAAAGAGTGACATAGGTACTGGTAAGAAAGTAGTAATTGACTTCTCATCTCCTAATATTGCAAAGCCTTTCCATATTGGACACATCAGAAGTACAGTAATTGGTAACTCAATTTATAAGCTTTATGATGCAATCGGATATGATGTAGTTAGAGTTAATCACCTTGGAGACTATGGCACGCAGTTCGGCAAGCTAATTGTTGCTTATCGCAAGTGGGGCAATGAGGAAGAATTGCTTAAATCACCAATTAAGACTCTTTTGGCGTATTATACTAAATTCCACGAGGAAGCAGAGCTTCATCCTGAACTTAACGATGAGGCTAGGGAAGCTTTTGCAAGACTAGAACAGGGCAATCAAGAAGAATTTGAGCTTTGGAAGAAGTTTAGGGAGTATAGCCTTACTGAGTTTAATAGAGTATATGATATGTTAGATATCAAGTTTGACTCATTTGCTGGAGAGAGCTTCTATTCAGATAAGATGGAGCCAGTTGTTCAAGAACTTAGAGATAAGAATCTTCTTGAGGAATCTCAAGGAGCTTTTATTGTCGGCCTTGAAGAATATGATATGGCGCCGGCTGTAATCCTCAAATCAGATGGTTCAAGCTTATATGCGACAAGAGATATTGCAACTGCAATTTATCGTAAGAATACATACGATTTTGCTAAGTGCATTTATGTAGTGGCATCACAGCAGAATCTTCATTTTAAGCAGTGGAAGAAAGTTCTTCAACTGATGGGCTATGAGTGGGAGAAGGATTGTGTTCATGTTCCATTTGGTCTTGTAAGCCTCGAAGATGGTGTTATTTCAACAAGAAAGGGAAGAGTTGTATTCCTAGAAGATGTTCTTAACAACGCTGTTGAGAAGACAAAGGAAATAATGATTGAAAAGAATCCTAATACCCCTGATTTAGAAGAAATTGCTAAGGAAGTGGGTATTGGAGCGGTTATTTTCCAAGAACTATCAAATAATAGAATCAAAGATTATGTGTTCTCCTGGGATAAGGTGCTTAATTTTGACGGAGAGACAGGGCCTTATGTGCAATATACACATGCTAGAGCATCAAGCGTTCTTCGTAATGCAACTGAAGCAGAGCTCGCAGCTATTGAAAATGGTGAAATTGATGCATCGTATCTTTCAAGCGACAGTGCTTACACACTAACAAAGCTTATCTATAGAATTCCGGAAGTAATCGTTGATGCTGCAGACAAATATGAACCATCAATACTTACAAGGCACTTGGTTGATATAGCTCAGAGCTTCAACAAGTTCTATCATGATGAGCACATTCTAGTAGATAATGATGCAGAAAGACTCGCTAAGCTATCACTAGTTAAGGCATCAAAAATTGCAATTGAGAATTGCTTAAATATTCTGGGGATTAAGGCTCCAGAGAGAATGTAATTAACAAACATAAGAGAGAATAAAAATGAGTGAAAAGGCTAAAGAAGATCGTATTTCTAAATACTTGGTTGAAAAAAATAAAGAGATGCTTTTTGATGAGCTATCACACGAGTATCTAGAGCATGCTGGCGTAGATGATATATTAGGTGGAATTCCAATCCCCTTGACTTTCGATGAGGAAGGGATGAGCACCTTAACTATAGCCGTAGGTATGGCTAGAATTATCGGTGGAGATAGTAATTTCAAGTATGCCCCGCAGTATCTAGAATATATTAATAGAACTTTAGGAGAAGTTGCTCCAAAGGTGCTAGTTTCAGAGGCTGCAAAAGAGGGCTCTCTTTGTGAGTACTTAAATGCTTGTACTTTTTGTCGTGCTGCATTAATGCTTGATCAACAGTCTTGTGATGCGCTCTACCTTTATGCAAGAGCTTGCAAGGATGCTTATGAATGTTGTGATGAAGAAGACGAAGCATATGTTGGCTCGTTCAAAGCAGAGTCACTTGAGTCGTTTGAATTGCTTACAATGCTGCACCCAGACTTTGCTATGGGATATTATTTTCTGGGATATAGCTATTTAAATCTTGGATTGTATTTAAAGGCTCAATTAACATGGCAGGAGTTTATGGAACTCACAGAAGGAATGCTAAATAGCGAAGGTAGCACTTCTGATAGGCCCGAAGATAAGGCGGTTAACTACGGTAAGTTAAGAGAAGAAATCTCTGAGAGACTTGAGGCATTAGAGGAACCAATTGTTATAGAAAATGCAGTTAACAAAGTTCTTTCTGGAGATTACCTTGGAGGCAAGGAACTTCTTGCGAAGTATACAACTGGAAGGTATTCGGACTGGTGGCCACTTTGGTATTACCTGGGCATTGCAGATGCTTCGCTGGGTAAAGCTGAAGAGGCTGCAACTGATTTTAAGACAGCCTTAAAGTATTCACCTAGCAATATAGAGGTTATGGAAGAACTCTGCAATTTGTATGAGAAAATTGGCGACATGTCTAATTATGAAAAATATTTAAAGAAGATTGAAATTGTCAAATCAAATATTGAAGCAGAATCAATCGATTTTTAGAAGGAGCGACAATAAATGAAGAACTTAAGAAAGTCAAACATTATAATTGACTATATTTTAATTATATTTGGAACAGCATGCAGTGCGTTCTCAATGGCATGCTTTGCATTACCTTATGGAATGGTAGTTGCTGGTGTATCTGGTATAGGAAGAATGGTAAATTATGGAACTGGAATCTCAGTTTCTGTAGCGGTTTTGATTATCAATGTTATATTCTTCTTGATTGGATGGGCTGTTCTTGGAAAGAAGTTTGCAGGGTCAATACTGATAGCGACTTTTGTGTTCCCTCTTGTTATGGACCTTTGTCAAAGAAGTGCAACCTTAATGCATCTTGTTGATGACCCGCTTCTAGCTGCAATATGTGCGGGAATTATTGATGGATTTGGTTTAGGAATCGTAATCAGGGTTGGTGGTTCAACTGGAGGCATCGACATTCCGTGCATTATCTTGAACAAAAAAACCGGGTTCCCGATTGCAAAGACTATGTACATAATTGATGTTACTATTTTCTTAACTCAGATTATTATTACAGATTCAAATGGAATCATACTTGGAATTCTGTATGCTCTTATCTACAGTGTTGTAATGAATAAGATTATTGTTATGAGCCAAGGTGGTGTCGAGCTTCAAATCTTTAGCAAAAAATATGCTCAAGAAATTAATGAGAAATTGCTTCACTTGGGATACGGAGCGTCTCTGATTGCAATTAAGGGCGGATATCTGCAAGATGAATACGATATGGTTTATTGTGTTATCACAAGCCGTAATCTAAATAGAGTAAAGAAAGCCATTCTTGCTATTGATGAGTATGCGTTTATCACAATAGGAAATGTAAGTGAAGTTAATGGTAATGGATTTACCAGAGAATTCTATGATGAAGACTATGTCCCAGAGACATCGGAAAGAACTCCCGGAGCATTTGAGAAATAAACATTTAGACATTTAAGACCAGAATTCGACATAAAAAAATAAAGCTTAGGTAAAAAGGGCAATAGAAGAGGCATTCTGTTGTCTTTTTTGTGTTGTTTATATAAATTTCAGGGCTCAAATTTGCATTGCAGAATGCAAATGTAATATAATGAAAAAAAGTTTTCTTGAGGGTACAACAATATCGCCATACAATTCAGAAGAATATTGAATTCAAGAAGGATTTTTCTTGAAGAAAGAAGAGAGGTAATTATTATGGGATTTATTAAAGCATTTGCAGGATCAATCGGCGGCAGTTTTGCTGATCAATGGAAAGATTTCTATAAGCCACAATCAGACATTCCTGCAACAAGTGTTATTTTCAAAGCTGTTCCACAAGGGACTAACGAAGGAAGAGGCTCTAATACAAAGGCCTCTTCAAATATCATTTCAAATGGAAGTAAGATTATTGTACCTGAAGGGGTTGCACTTATCACACTTCAAAATGGAGCTATTTCCGGAGTCATAACTGAACCGGGCGGTTTTATTTTCTCTTCTGATGACCCTAACTCAAAGTCAATTTTCAGTGGTGATGATGCATCCAGCGCACTAGTTAAGCAGAGCTTCGAGAGATTTAAGATGGGCGGGCAGCCAGATTCACAACAATTGGCATTTTATGTAAATATGAAAGAAATCCCTGCCAATCATTTTGGAACACAATCTGAGATTTATTGGGATGACGCATATTTGAATGCACAGGCTGGAGCGATTACAAGAGGTACTTACACACTTAAGGTTGTAGACCCTGTACTTCTAATCAAGAATTTCGTACCATTAGAATATGTTCAAGCGGACGCACCTGTTTTTGACATGGCTGATATGGATAATGATGCTGCTACTCAGCTTTTTAATGAAGTTGTGGGAAGCTTATCAGCGGCATTTTCAATTTATACAAATGACCCAAGCAAGGGCAACAGAATAACTAAGCTTCAATCGGACCAAATTGGATTTGCACAGAGTTTGTCGCAAGCGGTTGAAGATAATTACAAATGGGAAAGCGATAGAGGTTTAAAAATCGAAAAGGTTGCTATTCAAGCAATCGAATACGACGAGGATACAAAGAAGCTCCTGAGCGATGTAAAGAAGGCAGATGCACTTTCTGGCAATCGAGGGAACTCATTTATGCAACAGTCCGTTGCTAGAGGTTTCCAGGCAGCAGGAGAAAATGGTGATGGAGCAGCGGGTATGGCTTTCATGGGCATGGGATTGAATGCAGTTGGCGGAGCAATGGGTGGTGTTCAGCAACAGTCACAGCAACAACAGCCAATTAACAATCAAGCAGTTCAAGAGACAGCAGAAGATCCAATGGCTAAACTTAAGAAAATGAAAGAAATGTTAGACGCAGATCTTATTACACAAGAGGATTATGATAAAGCAAAAGAGAAAATTTTGGGAGTATAGCTATGAATGAAGATAAGAAAGTAGTTCTAACTGAAACTGAAGTCGAGAGCAATATTGAGGACGCAAACAAGGCTGAGGAGAAGAAAATAATCCAATCCGATGCTGTAGATGGACAGACAAAATGTCCTCAATGTGGTTCAACCGACATTGCACTCAACCCAAAGACTGGATTGCTGCACTGTAATTTCTGTAGAAATGAGTTTTCTGCTGATGCGGCAAAGGGCCTTGATATTGATGTATCAACCCTTGAAGGAGAGACAATTGGCTCTGGTGCTAAAGATATAGTTGAAGATGCAGAAGATATTATTACACTTAAATGCAGCTCTTGTGGTGCAGAGGTAGTAATTGATACTGCAAGCACGACCCAAGCGAGATGTCACTGGTGTAGAAATACATTGTCGATTAATAGCCAGGTTCCAAATGGCGCAGTTCCGGATATTGTATTGCCATTTAAATACACAAAAGAACAGTCTAAGGCTTCAATTGATGACTTTATCGGAAAGAGAAAGTTCTATGCGCATCCAAAATTCAAGAAAGAGTTTTGTTCAGATAATGTAATGGGAGTTTACTTCCCATAT
>JAAZHB010000055.1 GCA_012510935.1 Clostridiales bacterium | reverse complement strand
TGAGCGCAGGCTGAGAAGTAAGCCCTGACAAACTGTTAAATGCTGCATCTACAATATCCACGCCTGCCTCTGCGGCCATCAGAAGTGATGCCACTCCGTTTCCGGATGTGTCATGAGTATGTAGATGAACTGGTATTGAAATCTCATTCTTTAGAGCCTTAATTAGTTTGTTTGCTGCCTTTGGTTTTAGAAGCCCTGTCATATCTTTAATTCCAAGAATATGTGTGCCCCTCTTCTCAAGCTCTTTCGCCATATTTACATAATATTGTAAATTATATTTATCTCTAGATTCATCAAGAATATCGCCAGTGTAACACATTGCAACCTCAGCAATTTTGTCCTGATTGAGAACCTCATCAAGAGACACTTCAACACCCTTAATCCAGTTAAGTGAGTCAAAGATTCTGAACACGTCAACACCAGCATTCGAAGCTTCTTGAACGAACTTGCGAATTGTATTATCTGGATAATTCTTGTATCCAACCGCATTTGCACCTCTAATTAGCATTTGCATAAGAACATTTGGGATTTTTGCTCTTAGAAGCTCAAGTCTTTCCCAAGGATCTTCACCAAGGAATCTCATCTGAACATCAAAAGTTGCTCCGCCCCACATCTCGTATGAGAACATATCCTTGCCATAGTAAGCCATAGCCGGTGCTATTTTCTCCATATCCTTAGTTCTTACTCTAGTAGCAAGCAGCGATTGCTGCGCATCGCGAAGTGAAGTATCCGAGATGAGAAGCTTTTTCTGATCAAGTGCCCAATCTGCTAAGCCCTTTGCGCCTCTTTCGTCAAAAATCTGCTTTGTACCATGTAGATGTGCTACTTTTCCGGCAGGAACTGTAGGTACCACTGGCACATTAAAAGTCGGAGCATTCCCGTGAGTCTCATTAACAACCTTGTCTCCAAGGAACTCCAGAACCTGTGCCTCTCTATTTGAAACTGTTCTAATATTTAATAATTCCGGATTGTCATCTATGAAATTTGTATCGCAATTACCAGCTCTAAAAGTTGGGTGATTTAGCACATTCAAAAGGAAGCCAATATTTGTCTTAACACCTTCAATCTTAACCTCTTTGAGAACTCTTCTAACCCTGCTAATCATCCCGCTAAAAGAACGGTCCTGCGCGCACACCTTAACTAGAAGGCTGTCATAATACGGCGAAATAATCGATCCTGTGAATCCGTTTCCACCATCAAGTCTGATTCCATTTCCAGAACCTGTTCTATACTCAGTAATTGTACCTGTGTCTGGAGCAAAGCCATTGGATGGGTCCTCTGTTGTAATACGGCACTGAATTGCATAGCCTCTCAGCTGCACATCGTCCTGACTAGCCAATCCGATTTCCTCAGAGTCAAGCGCATAGCCTTCAGCGACTAGGATTTGTGCTTGAACTAGGTCGACATCTGTAACCATCTCTGTTACTGTATGCTCAACCTGAATTCTAGTATTCATCTCAATAAAGTAATGTTTTCCATCCTTATCAAGCAAGAACTCTGCTGTGCCCGCACTCTTATATCCAACGCCCTTTGCAAGCTTTAATGCATCCTGGCAAATAGCTTCTCTTTGCTCTTCAGTTAGGCAAATCGCAGGAGTAAACTCTATTACTTTCTGGTGACGCCTCTGTACAGAACAATCTCTATCATAGAGATGAACCACATTTCCATAATTATCACCTAGGAGCTGTACTTCAATATGTTTAGGACCCTCCAGATATTTCTCAATGAAAATTGCATCGCTTCCAAATGCCTTAAGTGACTCATTCTGTGCACTGTGGAATTGATCAAGAAGCATATCCTGTGACCTTACAATTCTCATGCCTCTGCCACCGCCGCCAGCAGCAGCCTTGAGCATTACCGGATAGCCACACTCATCTGCAAACTTTATAGCTTCTTCATCCGACTGAATAGCGGCTTCTACTCCAGGTATTGTTGGGACTCCAACAGTCTTCGCGACAAGCTTCGACTCTACCTTGTCTCCGAGCCTATGCATCATTTCCGGTTCTGGGCCAATGAATGCAATCCCTGCATCTTTGCAAGCCTGTGCAAAATCAGCATTCTCTGCTAGAAAACCGTAGCCTGGGTGAATTGCATCGCAGCCTTTATTTTTGGCCATACTAATAATCTCATCAATATCAAGATATGCATCGATAGGGCTCTTCCCCTTGCCGATTTCATATGCCTCATGTGCTTTTGTTCTAAAGAGTGCTCCCTTATCTTCATCTGAGTAGATGGCAACTGTTCTGATATCGAGCTCTCTGCAAGCTCTGATAATTCTGATTGCAATCTCACCTCTATTTGCGATAAGAACCTTCTTAAATGGTCTAATCTTCTTCATCTCAGTCTCCAACTCTTGTTAACACGATCCTATAACAAACCCTCACATCAATCATGCCAGCATGTTGATGCCTTTACCTAGATTTACACTTTTATCTGAAACTTATGTATAATTCTGTTGATTTCTCTGCTTTCTTCTTCCAAGCTCACTTAAAATCTTCTTGCGAAGTCTAACTCCATCCGGAGTAACCTCAACGAGCTCGTCGTCGGCTATGAATTCAAGAGCCTCTTCAAGAGTGAATTTTCTTGGTGGCGTAAGCTTAATCGTATCATCTGAACCAGCAGCTCTCATGTTAGTTGCCTTCTTTGCCTTGCAAGGATTTACAACCATATCATCAGACCTTGCATTCATTCCAACTATCATTCCCTCATATACATGAGTTCCTGGTTCAACGAACATCTGCACTCTCTCCTGAATATTAAAGATAGCATAAGGTGTACAGTTACCTTCTTCCTGTGCAACTGCAACTCCGTTAATTCTATCAGGAATATCGCCCTTCCAAGGTTCAAATCCCTCTACTCTTCTAACCATAGTGCCTTCGCCATGAGTATCATTAATGAATTCCGTTCTATAACCCATTAGACCTCTTGTAGGCGCAGAATAGATGATTTTGGAATAACCATTACCCTCGCTCATCATTTGCTTCATCAAGCCCTTTCGAAGGTTTAGCTTGGAAATAACTGTTCCCGAATATTCATCAGGTACACTTACTACTACTTCCTCTACTGGCTCTAGTGTCTCTCCAGATGGACCCTTCTTAGTTACTACTACAGGCTTTGATACGGCTAGTTCAAAACCCTCTCTTCTCATGTTCTCAATTAGGATTGAAAGGTGAAGTTCTCCTCTTCCGGAAACTCTGAAAGAGTCTGTGGAATCTGTTTCCTCCACTACAAGTCCAACATTTACTTCAAGCTCCTTTTCAAGCCTTTCCTTAATATGTCTTGTAGTAACGAACTTTCCTGATTTACCAGCGAAAGGTGATGAGTTAACCATGAAATTCATTGAAAGAGTCGGCTCTTCAATGTGAATCATCTCCATCGGTTCTAGGCAACCCGGGTCACAAATTGTCTCTCCTATTGAAATATCTGAAATTCCAGAAACAACGACTATATCACCGCATTCAGCCTCATCTACAGAGATTCTGCTAAGTCCCTTGTAGCAGAAAATCTGATTCAGCTTGCCCTTGTGTTCACTTCCATCTACACGCATCAAAGACACTTGCTGAGCTGCCTTAATCTTACCTCTTGTTACTCTTCCGATTCCAAGTCTTCCAATATAATCATCATATCCAAGTGCTGAAACTTGCATCTGTAGTGGCTCATCATCCAAATCAGGATATGTATCGCAATGATTTACTATTGTCTCTAGAAGTGGTGTGATATTGAAATCCTTGTAACCCTTTGGGCTCTTTGTAATCTTTTCAGCACCCTCTCCAATAATAACCCCTTCAACATCAGAAGGATCATTTACTGCAATTCCCTGTCTTGCGATACCATATAGAATTGGGAAGTCAAGCTGCTCATCATTAGCGTTCAAGTCCATGAAAAGCTCATAAACCTCATCAACAACTTCATCGATTCTCGCATCACCCTTATCAATCTTGTTAATAAATAGAATTGGGTTAAGACCTTGCTCAAGAGACTTGCTAAGTACGAATCTTGTCTGAGGCATTGGCCCTTCACTTGAGTCAACGAGTAGAATTACAGTATCTACTGTCTTCATAATACGCTCTACCTCAGAACTAAAATCAGCATGTCCAGGGGTATCTACGATATTTATCTTATAATCCTTATACATAATTGAGCAGTTCTTGGAATATATTGTAATTCCTCTTTCCCTCTCAATTGCATCGCTGTCCATTACACAGTCAACGATTTCTTCATTATCTCTAAATACAGTCGACTGATTAAGCAACGCATCTACAAGAGTCGACTTTCCTGCGTCAACGTGTGCAATAACTGCAATATTGATAATTTTCTTTTTTTTCTCGCTCATTAATTCCCCTGTCTTTCCGTTCTTTCTTTAGTAATACCTGTGCCCTATTGCCTGGTATTGATTTATTATTATTTTTAGTAAAAACTCTAATCAATTTTTAGTATCTTCTATGTATTGTATCTTCTATTTATAGTACCTTTTATTTACTGTACGATATACATCCTTCATTACTCTCTCGAAAATCTTTATATCTCTAGCATATGCAACCGTATTCTCGGATCCGCTGCCAATGTTCGCAACCGCATGCCCTTCTGTTTCATCGCTATACCAATCTGGTGCTGCGATATGCAGTGTCTCAAAGGTTTTGGCCCAAGTAATCAATGCATCAAAGGAAACTACATATGGCAACATATTGTAATAATAATCCGGGTCTTCTTTCAAAATCGGCGCAACATCCTCTTTCTTTGCAGAATAAATCCATTTCTTTATCGAGATAAGCTTTGATGTTAGCTCTGCGTTGCCTCTGCCTCTTGCTGTAATATTAATACATACTATAGCCGCAAGAATTGCAACCAAGAATGCTGCCAAAGCGATTGCATATTCATTTGTTAGACTTACAAAATAATTCAAGTTAACAAATGCTACCATCAGATATAATGCAAAACTTCCTAACATAGCAAGAATAAAACTATTGGTACTTATCTCATACTTTCGCTCAAATCTATGGCATAGGTTTAGCAATGCGATGATAGAAAGTCCGAATGCAACAATTGCACCTGTATATGTAATATCTACATATTGATATACATTTGCTAGGATTGGTATTGCTGCCGTTGCAGCAGAAATTACCAGAATTGATATAAATCTAAGGACCTTCGCAAGAGAAGTACACGACGCCATGCTCTTATCAGCAAAACCAGCTGCCACATCAAGTTCTGTCGATGCATGAATTTGTCTAATGCTTGACCACACATCCTCAAGCTCTACAGGTCTTCCTTCATATACATCGTCAAAAATGGCATTAAATACATTACGGATATATCTGACCTCACCCTTAGGTTCAGACACCTTGTATAATCTGTACTTCTTAGGGCTATACTCCTGGATTTTCAAATACCCTTTTGTTGCAAGGTAGATAATCAGAATTGTGTAGTCCTTATATTTCAACTTACCTTCGAAAGCATATGAAATCTCCGCTGGTGTAAGGCCTGGAACTGGATGGTCATATCTTGTCTTTGGAACCCT
>JAAZHB010000054.1 GCA_012510935.1 Clostridiales bacterium | reverse complement strand
GTGACGAATTCTTAAGTATGGAGGGTACATATAATGGTAAATAACAGAAGAAACGAAGAAGTGAAATTCAATATTATTGAGAATATTGGAGCCTTGAACGAGTATGCAACTGGATGGACTAAGGAGTTGAACATCGTCGCTTGGAATGAGGGAGCACCTAAATATGACATTAGAGATTGGTCTCCGGAACATGACCACATGTCAAGAGGTATCACTTTGTTTGAGGAAGAGGCAAGGAATTTGATGAATCTTCTCAGCGAGAAGCTTGGCGGCGATACAGCTGAGGCTGTAAGTGAGAGTGAATCTGCGTAGTGCCAGGATAGCAATGGTGATAATGGTGGTGGGGATTGTGCGCTGACCCTTTGCAGAGGGGATGATGCAATTGGTTAAAAGGAAAAGAATATGGGTAGGGCTTATTGGGATTGTGCTATTGCTAGGTAGCAGCAGGGCAGTTTTTGCAAATTCTTCTAAGATTACTTACTATGGCCCTTTATGGACGGATACTAGCGAAGGAAAGGTTAGAGTTGGGCACTTTGAGGTGGATGGACAGACGGCGTTCTGCATTGAACATGCCAAAGAATCACCACCATCGGGCACTGAAGCAGCGGAGAAGGTATATGCAAATGAAGCAATTAGGAAGATACTTTACTATGGTTGGGAAGGTCCTGAGTGCTGGAGCGGTTTTCGGGATAAGAAGCAAGGTATAACACTTACATCTTTGCTTTTGTCCGAAGTTCACACAACTGACCATGCTGTAGGTACTTATAATTTTGTTGATGGTCTTGTTGAATTCCGCAACTATGTTGAGTCGAATCCTGCACCCGACCTTGATTTGCATTTTGACAAGAGTAAGGTTTCTGCATATTATGATTCAACACTTAAAGCCGAAAGAACGGAGAACATCACAGTTCTCGGGCAAGGAAGCGGAAAGCTTAGTGTGTCTATACCAGAGGACTCTATTCTTCATAATAATACGACTGGCGAAGATGTGAGATCTGGCTCAGCAGTTCTGAAGGTAGGCGAGAGCTTTTACTTAAGGACTATTATCGGAGTAAGCGATAGGAAAAGCACTATTATAAAAGGAAAGAATTCAAGACTTCAGCCTCTTGTATATGTTACAAGTGACTCGGGACTTCAGGATTTATCTAGGCTTAGCATGATTGAAGATGTTGTTGAAACGGATAAGCTAACAGTTGATTGGATTGGATATCAAGACTTTAAGATTACTAAGAAGGATAGTGAGACGGGAGAGACTGTTGCTGGGGCAACTTTTATTCTAGTGGATTTAACCGAGAATAGTGTTGTCAGAAGAGCTAGAGCAGCGAGGATAACTGCAGACGATATTAGAAGGATGGATGGCGCAATTGAAGTTACTACCGGGGAAGATGGATACGGTATCATAAAAGAGATGCTGAAAATGGAGCACCGATATGCAGTTGCAGAGAAAAGCGCGCCGCATGGTTATGTGCTTAGCGAAGAGGTTATAGTTTTTGACGTGGGTGAAAACAAGGGCATATACGAGTTTGAGATGAATAACGCAAGGCAGCATGCTCATCTAGTAATTGACAAGTCGGGCGAGAATCCAAAGATTGTCGAAGGTAGGATTGTTGAAGGACAGATACCGCTAAAGGGGGTGAAGTTTGAACTTATTGCAGCTGAAGATATCCTAAATTGGGGAGGCCAATCAAACCTGTACAATAAGGATGAAGTTGTTACTACAATTACTACTGATGAAAATGGACATGCAGAGGCAACTGATCTTGCGCCCGGCAAATACAGACTAAAGGAAACTAAGACTGCACCGGGATATATTCTTTCGGATGACAGTACCGTATACGATTTGAGTATGGATAGCGACCAGAAGAACTATTACTATACAACGACTTTGCTGAATAAGAGGTACAAGACTCAGGTTGATGTCGATAAGTATGATAAGGAGTCAGGTTCCAAGCTAGAGGCAGCTTTTTTTACAATTACGAATGTCAAAGGAGAGTCCATTGAGGTGAGAACGGACGCTAATGGTGAAGCAAATCTTGTTAATCTTCCAGATGGAGAATATAAATTTGAAGAAAGTAAGGCTCCGGCTGGGTACGACGTGTCAGACAAAGTGACATCATTTGAGATTGATGCGGCAAAGCCAGAGGCTCGTAAAGTTAGCCTTGAATCGTATGATGAGAAGCTAGAAACCCCTAATTCCGGTGATTCTGAGAACCGACTTGGCCTGTATATCTTGCTTCTAGTTCTAGGGATAGCTTGCCTTGGCTTCGTTGAAAAACTCCATAAGTAATGATAGAATAATCTTCACAAATTATTAAGTGGAGTAAAAATTATGAGAGTAGCATTTCACACGCTTGGATGCAAAGTAAATCAATATGAGACAGAAGCAATGAAAGAGGCATTCGTATCTCGTGGAGCTAGAATTGTTCTTGAGGATGAAGTTGCAGATGTGTACATTATTAACTCGTGCACAGTTACCAATATTGCGGATCGCAAATCAAGACAATATATTAGAAGGATGAAGAGGGTAAGCCCAGAAGCAATTGTAGTAGTTACGGGGTGTTATGCACAGGTAGCGAGCGAGGAAGTCTCTGAAATTCCAGAGGTGGATCTAGTTATAGGCAACAGTCTTAAGTCAACAATTTGCGAGAGGGTGTATGAATTTTTTGCTAATAGAAACGAAGAGGCCTTGTGTGACGGATTAGCTATTGAAGACACATCTGTAGTTGATGTACTAAGTAGAGAAGAACTAAACTACTATGAAGATATGGGCCATATTGTGTCTAGCGAGTCGCAACTTGCCAGGGCATATATAAAGATACAAGAGGGCTGTGATAGGTTTTGTTCATATTGTATGATTCCTTTTGCAAGGGGGCCTGTTCGTAGTAGACCGCTTGAAGAGATAGTCGATGAAGCAGTTATGGTTCTAGAACAAGGATTTAAAGAGATTGTTCTAACAGGAATTAATACAGCCTTATATGGAACGGAAGATAGTTTTGCCTTTGACAGGAATCCCGGAGAGGAAGGAATGACGGGTCTAGAAGCTGTAATTTCAAGGCTGAATAATATCGAAGGCGACTTTAGAATTCGATTAAGCTCGGTTGAACCAACTGTTGTAGACTGCGAGCATGTGGAGAGGCTGATACGCTTTGAGAAACTGTGTCACCACTTACATCTTTCGGTGCAAAGCGGAAGCACTCATGTTCTTGGCTTTATGAATAGGCACTATACATCAGATGATTACATTAGTATTGTAAAAGCAATTAGAGACTATGATCCTTTGTATGGGATTACTACAGATATAATAGTAGGCTTTTCTGGCGAGACTGAAGAAGACTTTGAAGAAAGCTTGAGAGTAGTAAGAGAATCAGAGTTTGTGAGGGTGCATCCATTTAGATATTCTCCTCGCAAAGGAACGGTGGGGGCAAGCCTTAATAATGCAGTAAGCGGCAAGACAAAGAATGAGAGGATAGAGAAGCTTATTGGTGAATCCTCAAAGGTAGCAGCAGACTTCGAAAGGAGAAACTTCGAAGTACCTCACAAGGTTCTTGCTGAAGAACGGTTTGAGGGATATACTACAGGATATACAGATAATTACATCAAAGCTTACATAGAAGACCCTAAGGGAGTAATACCGATTGGAGAGTTTTGCAATGTAAGGCTGGTGGACTTATATGAAGATGGCTGCCTCGCGGTGGCTGAGAAAGGAAGGTAACTGATGGAAGATTGTATTTTTTGCAAGCTAGCTAATGGCGAGATTCCTACTAACATGATTTTTCAGGATGATGACATGGCTTGCTTTTCTGATGCATCACCACAAGCGCCAGTGCACCTGCTCTTAGTTCCTAAGCAGCATATCGCAAGTTTGGATGAGCTCAAGGGTGAGCATGCCGAGCTGATTGGCAAGATGATGCTTAAGATTAAGGATATTGCAGCTGCAGAGGGACTTGAGAATGGTTACAGAGTAGTAATCAATACTGGAGAGGATGGACAGCAGACTGTTAAGCACCTACATCTTCATATACTTGGCAAGCGCAAGATGACATGGCCACCAGGCTAAATAACATAATAATAAGAAGCTTTAGAATCCACCTTTGCAAAGACACGCGAGGGTGGATTTTTTATAATATGGCGTTTACTGCATATAGTAAGATTAAAAGCATGTAATACGTATAAATGGGCATCCATAATGGTGCTCATTTTTTTGCAGCCAAAACGAATCAAAGAAGGATGAGTAGGGCAGTTTAGACGGTTCAACTTAAAATTGGAAACGCAAGAGAGCGTGTGCGACTAACGACTTCTGAAAGCATTGGAATTACAAGCTTTATAAAAAATAAATTCAAAATAAACTGAAAAAACTTTAATTAAAATGCTTGCGTTACCCTATATATTGTTGTATACTGACAAAGCTTGTTTAATGCGATGACGCAGAAGGTTACCGTGCTAGCGGATAACTTCTGCCGAGAATTGTCCTCACTAGATGAGGGCGAGGGGTTCGCTTTATTCTTGTGCGCTTAAGACTTGGGAAACGCACGAGAGAGTGTGCGACCG
>JAAZHB010000002.1 GCA_012510935.1 Clostridiales bacterium | reverse complement strand
TAACATTGTAATGGATGCTAATAGTGGTTCGGTGCACTCAGTAGATGAGGTAGCATATGACATTATTAGTATGTACGAGAATTTTTCTCAAAATGAAATTGTAAAAACAATTACAGACAGATATGAGAAGGTGGATGAAGCGGAGGTCCTTGAAACTATAGCAAATATTGAGGATCTTAAAGTGCAAGGACTCTTGTTCTCTATTGACCATTTTGAAGAAATCGCAGGCGACCTTAAACAGAAACAGTCAGTTCTAAAGGCAATTTGTCTGCATGTTGCACATGGTTGCAATATGGATTGCGAGTACTGTTTTGCAGGTAAGGGTGAATATAGTGGAAAGAAAGGTATTATGCCGCTTGAGGTAGGTAAGGCTTCGCTAGATTATCTTGTACGCGAATCCGGAACAAGAAGGCACCTCGAAGTCGATTTTTTTGGAGGAGAGCCTCTGCTGAATTGGAATGTTTGTAAAGAACTTGTCGCTTATGGCAGAGAACTTGAGAAGACTCACGATAAAGTTTTCAACTTTACATTAACAACAAATGGGGTTCTTATTGATGACGATGTAATTGACTTCTCTAACAAGGAAATGGGGAATGTCGTTTTAAGTATGGACGGAAGACAATCGACACATGACAGGATGAGAAAATCGAAGACTGGCGATGGAACTTATGACAGCATTATCAACAATTTTAAGGAACTTGTGGATGCTAGAGGTACAAAAGAATACTATATGAGAGGCACCTATACGGCTTATAACAAGGATTTTGCAAATGATGTTATTCATATGGCCGATCTTGGTTTTAAGGAGACATCTATTGAACCTGTTGTATCAGATCCTAATGTTGCTTATGCTTTGCATGAGAGCGATGTTGAATTCTTATGTGAACAGTATGAGAAGCTAGCAAACGAGATGCTTGAAAGACGCAGACGCGGAGAAGGTTTTAACTTCTATCACTATAATGTAAACCTAACTGGTGGGCCTTGTATTTATAAGCGCGTTGCTGGCTGCGGAGTTGGAACAGAATATCTTGCTGTAACGCCAACCGGGGATTTATATCCTTGTCACCAATTTGTTGGAGACGATGATATGAAGGTTGGTGACATCTATGAGGGGATTACTTCACCAGAGGTTCTGGATATCTTTAGAAAGGGCAACAATGCATATACTAGAGATAAGTGTAAGGATTGCTGGGCCAAGCTTTATTGTGCAGGTGGTTGTGCGGCTAATAACTATCATTCTAATGGCGATATTAATAAGGTATATGAATTCGGCTGTGAGCTCCATAGGAAAAGAATTGAGTGCGCAGTGATGTTAAAGGTTGCCGAAGATGAAGATAGTAGTAAAGTGATTCTTGCATCTCGTAACTCGGGCAAGATTCAAGAGATTAGTGAGATTCTTGGAAAATTTGGCATGGAAGTAGTATCTAGGGATGATGCTGGTATTCCAACTGATGAGGTGGAAGAGACAGGAGAAACCTTTGAAGAGAATTCTTATATTAAAGCAAAAGCGATTATGGATATTGCTGGGGTTCCAACTATTGCAGACGATAGTGGACTAATGGTTGAAGTCTTGGCTGGTGCGCCAGGAGTATATTCTGCAAGATATGCTGGCGAGAATGCGACATATTCTGATAATAATATTAAGCTGATGAAGGCGCTAGAAGGTATCCCAGATGAGAAACGAAATGCTAAATTTGTATCAGTAATAACAATGCTATTCCCTGATGGAAAGGAACTTGTTGCCAGAGGGGAATGCTGTGGTAAAATAATTACAGAACTTAAAGGTGATGGAGGATTTGGGTATGACCCATTATTCATTCCTGAAGGGTATGATGTAACATTTGCAGAAATGGGCGCAGCGGAGAAGAACAAGATTAGTCACAGGGCTAAGTCGCTTCTAAAACTCGAAGAACTGCTTTCAAAATAATGTTAGTGCAGGTTACTGTCTTGTTGATGGCGGTAATATTGGGAGACTACATGTATGGAAGAATACAATAGAGTAAAAGAACCTGAAATGATGGTGGATACACTTGAAAATAATAAGAATGAAGCACCTCCTTTTGTGATTCCCAGAATTCAAGAGGGAGAGCGTCTACATTTAACTTTTGAAAGACTTGTTAGGATGTTTTTTCATGTGCTAAGACAACTTGATGATCCTTATTACCAAGGCTTTGCGGCACAAATTGCATACTATTTCTTCATGTCAATCATCCCGATATTGGTGGTGTTATCGCAGGTTGTAGGATTGTTCGATATTTCTTTGGATTTTATTCTTGAATGGATTAATGATAATTTTGGAAATAATTTTAGCGCTGGAATCATAGGACTTTTCCAAGCTGAATCAGTAGGAGCGACGAACTTTGCCATGCTTTTTGTAGCTCTATGGGCGGCTTCGGGGCTAGAATTCTCCCTTTCAAGATTAGCGAGTAGGACAATAAGCGATGGAAGGTATAGATTCAATTTTTTCAAAGAACGCATTTTATCAATTCCTTTATCTCTTTTTTCAATTCTTACAATTGCCGTATCGCTAGTAGTATATGTATATGGAGATATTATTTTAACTGCTGCCTTCGGAAAGTATGCTCAAGTAGTGAAGATTCTGGCATTTTTTAAGGGCCCGACGATGACAATTCTGTTCTTTATAATGATTATGTACAATTACACAAGATTGCCTAGAATTAAAATTCCAAAAGCGGCGATGCTGCCTGGGGCTTGTGTTGCTACAGTTGGTATAATGCTTGTAACTAAGGGATATTCAACTTATGTTGCTTATGTATCAAATTACGATATTCTATACGGTTCATTTGCAAGTTTCGTTGCTGTTCTATTGTGGTTCTTCTTGATTGCGTGGGTTCTTTGCATAGGAATGATGTTCAATAAATCTTGGGACCTGTATATGGCAAGAGGACGGTTGTCTCCAAGAG
>JAAZHB010000053.1 GCA_012510935.1 Clostridiales bacterium | reverse complement strand
GCAAGTCAAAGGAAACCCGCGAAGCCTAACGGCATCGCACAAGGCTCCCGGCGAAGCACCGCACGCCCAGTAAACCAAGCGCTTGCGAAGCTTCGTTCCGATTTTAGCAACCAATGCAATAGCCACATAAAATGGAGAAAATAAAAATGAGTGATAAGAAGAAAATAATGCTCACAGGCGACAGACCTTCAGGAAAGCTACATATAGGACATTATGTTGGATCTCTAAGACAGAGATTGGAAATTCAGAACAGCAATACATTCGATGAACTATATGTAATGATTGCTGATGCACAGGCACTAACAGATAACTTTGATAACCCTCAAAAAGTTAGAGAGTCAGTATTCCAGTGCGCACTTGACTATTTGTCAGTAGGAATTGACCCAAAGAAAACTAATATCCTTATTCAATCAGAGGTGCATCAGCTCCACGAGCTAACAATGTACTATATGAACCTTGTTACAGTAGCAAGAGCACAGAGAAATCCAACCATTAAGACAGAGATTAATCTAAGAGGTTTTGAAGGCAATGTTCCAATGGGATTTCTAAATTATCCGATTAGTCAGGCTTCTGATATCACTGCTTTTAAGGCGACTCTGGTTCCAGTCGGAGAAGACCAAGAACCAATGCTTGAGCAATGCAGAGAAATCGTTCGTAGATTCAACTATATCTATGATAAAGAGGTTCTAGTAGAGCCGGAAGTGTATTTGCCAAAATCAAAATGCTGCCAGCGTCTACCAGGAACCGATGGACAAGCAAAGATGTCGAAGTCTCTTGGAAACACAATTTATCTTTCAGATTCAGAAGATGAGCTTAAGAGGAAGGTGATGTCGATGTATACAGATCCAACACACCTTAAGGTTGAAGATCCGGGTAAAGTTGATGGTAATACAGTATTCACATATCTTGATGCTTTTTCGACTGATGATGATTTTGCAAAATATCTACCAGAGTATGCTAATATTCAGGAAATGAAAGACCATTACCAGAAAGGCGGGCTTGGGGATGTTAAGTGCAAGAAGTTCCTATTTAAGGTGCTAAATGACTTCCTTGTGCCAATTAGAGAACGAAGAGCATATTACGAATCACATCCGGAAGAAGTTGTTGAAGCTCTTAGAAGTGGAACAGAGGCGGCAAAGGCAAAAGCAGAGAATACACTAGCTGAAGTTAAGGAAGCGATGCAAATAGATTACTTCGTTCGTTGGGAGAAAGAGTTCAACTAAATATACAATAACATTCACATAATCTATATAATTGTAGCGCCGTAAGGTGCTACAATTTTCATATGTTAAGAAAACTCGTTAGTATAAATTTCAGTTCATCAGATTTGTCTGATGAAGTAATAAAAAGCATAGCAGGTGACGTTGCCAAGCAAGTAGGAGAGTTGCTTCCAGAAAACCTTGAGGCAGAGAATATCTATGCCGAAGCTCTTGAGGAGAAGAGCGAAGTAAGCTTCGATGATGAGACTTTGGTTATTATCGGAGTTGAGGCTAGAAGGAGTCGTGTTCCTATGGAATACATTAAGAAAATGCAATATATTAATGGAAACGGAGCCATTGCTATTGTTGTTGTAACTTATAGTACGCAGTCTTATGGTAGATCTCTCTATGAATTGTATACATTTGCGGAGGATCAAGGCTTCAAGGTTGTAAGTGCGGCGGCTTTTGTTGCGGATTATTTGGATTATCCTGTGATAAAGAATCTATTACAGCCTAGACCAGATGTTAAAGATTACGACTTAATCAATGCATTCAGCTGTTTAACAACGCATAAACTGCAACGAGTTTGTGGAACTGATGTGGGTTTCCTTAAGTGTAAGATTATGCCGCTTCAGATTGAAACAAAGAGGCTTGGATTGCCGAAAAGCATTGCAATTCTAAGTGCTAGGCGACGCGAACCAGAGTGGTTCCTATAAATGGTAGTTAAGTAAGATTTTCAAACAATATAATTAAAAATTCAGCATAGAAAACACGGTGCTTAATCAGCACCGTGTTTTCTATGTGTAAAGAATAAAAAGAATAAAGTATTCTTATTGACAACGCACAAAGCAAGATTTAGAATACATGTATACAATTTTGGATAAGAGGTAAAGATATGGACGACATAAGATTAAATAATAGAACAAATCTTCTTGAAAGGGCAGAGCATGACTATGTAATTCAGGATATTAAAGAACCTAATCTTTTTAGGGAGATTTTTGAATACACAGAAGTTCCAAAGGTTCCTTTTAACTTTAGAAATAGTCCGCTAAATATGCCTGAGAATATCTATATTACAGATACAACATTCAGAGATGGGCAACAGTCAAGAGAGCCATATACTGTTAAGCAGATAGTGGATATATACAAAATGATATCTAAACTTTCCGGAGAGAAAGGCATAGTAAGACAGACAGAATTTTTCGTATATAGCGAGCGAGATAGAGAAGCCATAAGGAGATGCCAGGACCTTGGTCTTAGATTCCCTGAGATTACAACATGGATTAGAGCAAAGAAAGAAGACTTCAAGCTTGTTCATGATATCG
>JAAZHB010000052.1 GCA_012510935.1 Clostridiales bacterium | reverse complement strand
CAGCAGTAGCTGAGGAGGAGAAGGTTGTTAGAGAGATTACAAGAAAGCACTACAAGATTACAGAGGTAAAGAGAGGACCTGAGACAAAGTTTGAGGGTAGCGTTCTTTACATCAGAGATGGCATCGAGGCTGAGGCTATCGAGTCACAGGATCTTGTTATAGATCTTACAATCAGAACAATCGAGCCAAATGATTACCACCAGTACTCAGAGGCTATCATGGACGTTCAGCCAATCGCTACTAAGGAAGGCGACAATGGTCTTGGCGAGGGAGCTACAAGAGTTCTTGATGGTGTTGTAACAGTAGTTACAGGTACAACTGAAGAAGGCGTACAGATTGGTGAGTTCGGTTCATCAGAAGGTTATGTTGATGAGAACATGATGTGGGGCCGTGCAGGCGCTGTAGATAAGGGTGAGATCATGCTTACTTACCAGGTTACAATTAAGAATGGTAAGAACATGGAAAGACCTGGTCCTATCGCTGCACACAGTGCTGTTGACTTCGTAACTCAGGAAATCAGAGTTGCAATGAAGAAGGATCTAGCAGACAAGGCTGACGAGGAGCAAGTTCTTAGACAGGTTAGAAGACCTGGTAAGAAGAAGGTAGTAATCGTTAAGGAAATCATGGGACAGGGTGCTATGCACGATAACTTCCTATTCCCAGTAGAACCAGTTGGTGTACTTGGCGCTAGACCTAACGTTGACCTTGGTAACGTTCCAGTTGCTGCTAACCCACTAGAAGTTCTTGATGGATGCATCCATGCTCTAACATGCATCGGACCTGCTTCAAAGGAAATGTCAAGACACTATTGGAGAGAGCCACTGATTCTTGAGACAATTCACGATCCAGAAGTTGACCTTTGCGGAGTAGTATTCGTAGGTTCACCTCAGGCTAACGCTGATAAGTTCTATGTATCAAGAAGACTTGGACAGATCGTTGAGATGCTTGACGCTGACGGAGCATTTGTAACAACAGAGGGATTCGGAAATAACCACGTTGACTTTGTAACACACATTGAAAACATTGGTAAGAGAGGCATTCCAGTTGTTGGATTCTCATTCTGCGCTGTACAGGGAGCTCTAGTAGTTGGTAACAAGTACTGCGATGCAATGGTTGACTTGAACAAGTCAAATTCAGGAATTGAGAACGAAGTTCTTGAGTGCAACTGCCTATGCAAAGAAGATGCTATTAGAGGTCTTTCAATGCTTAAGGCTAAGATGGCTGGCGAGGCAATCAAGACAGCTGAAAGAAAGTACAATGTAAACGTTAAGAATAACAACATTGAGCTTATCGAGAAGGCTGCAGGCGCTAAGATTGATCTTGTTGAGAACGAGCAGTCACTACCAATGAGTGAGAAGAGAAAGAAGAAGTACGACTAATATCATGTTAGAAGAAATTAAAGCTAAAAGCGGACTGAAGTATGTAGATAAGGTTAATTACTATGAAGGCATTGTTGTTGAAGTCCATGATGGAGCTCTAGGCATTGATGTCATGGGAAGGCTTGGTTTTATGAAGCTTCCATCAAGAATGTTCATAGCAGATGGACCTTTCGAAGTTGGTCAGACGGTTGGTTGGTCAATGAGTTTCATTGAGCAGAAAGGCCCTGAAATCAACGAAAAGTACCTCAGTAATATTGAAACAAGAAATAGACGTGCTGAAGAAATTTCACGTAAATACAACAACGAGGAGGATTAATACAATGAGTTTAACAGTTGTAAAGGGATTACAATCTGAAATCTTCGTTCCTGTTACACCACCTATGGTATGGGCAGAAGTAAAGAAGCCTATGAATGAGTGGGTAGTAGCTCTAGCTACAGCTGCAGGTGTTCACCTGAAGTCACAGGAAAGATTTAACCTAGCAGGAGACTTTACATGGAGAAAGATTCCTGGAGATACACCAGTAGAAGATCTAATGGTATCTCACGGTGGATATGACAATTCAGATGCTAACAGAGACATCAACTGCATGTTCCCTATCGATAGAGTTAAAGAACTTGCTGCTGATGGCGTTATCGGTGGAGTAGCTCCATTCCATGCTGGTTTCATGGGTGGTGGCGGAAACATTGAGAAGTTCACAAACCAGACAGGTCCTGAAGTAGCAGAGATGCTAAAAGAAGAGGGCGTAGATGCTGTTATTGTAACAGCTGGATGAGGAACTTGCCACCGCTCTGCAACAATCGTGCAGAGAGCAATCGAGTCTGTAGGTATTCCTACAGTTCTTATCGCAGCTCTTCCACCTGTAGTAAGACAGGCTGGAACACCTAGAGCTGTAGCACCTATTGTACCAATGGGAGCTAATGCTGGTGAGCCACATAACATAGCAATGCAGACAGGCATCGTAACAGATGCGCTTCAGTTTATTGTTGATTGTCAGACACCAGGAAAGATCGAGCCACTACCATACGAGTACCACGCTCAGATCTAATCTGATTGAACTGAATAGGACATCGGAAACGAAGATGGGGGCAGATTAAGTTCTGCCCCTTTTTCTAAAAAATTAATTTTTTGTGATAATAAAAATGAGAGGTACAACCAATGAGTGTACAGGAAATTGATCTTAGAAGACTTGTGATTAAAGCTTTCCATATGAATGAGGTGGAATTAGGCGATCATAATGCTGTTACTATGGACGGAAAGTTCACAGTATCAAAGGAGATGCTGCCAGACCTCGTTGATAAATATGATGCTATTGAGAGCATTGATATTCAAATTATAAAGCCAAGAGACCATGATAGGTTTACAAATACAATTGTAGATATTGTTCCTATTTCCACTAAAGTTCTTGGCAAATGCGGTGAGGGAATTACTCATACACTGACTGGAGCCTATGTAATGATTACAGCAGTGGATGTAAATGGCGAGCAATGTCACGAATTCGGCTCATCAGAGGGAAACCTAAAGGATATGCTTTACCTGAATAGAGCAGGAACACCTTCAGATGATGATTATATTATTTCTTTCGATATTATTCTTAAGGAAAAGATGGGTCAGGAGAGACAGGGAACGATTCAGGTTCACTCAGCCGCTGATGACTTTATCCAATCTTACAGGGATATTATGAAGAAGTTCAATGGAAATAAAGCTACTGAAAAGCATGAGTATCATGATGTAGTAAGACGTGGCCAGAAGAAAGTAATGGTGCTTAGACAGGTTGCTGGACATGGTGCTATGCTAGATACTTGGATGTTCGGAGATGAACCATCGGGTGTTGAAGGTGGTATATCAACCATTGATGCTGGATGTATGCCAATAATGTTTACTCCAAATGAGTACAGAGATGGCGTAATCCGTTCAATGAACTAAGGAGGTATAGATATGGGTGTAGGTCCATCAACAAAAGAAACCAGTTTGCATCATTTTAGAGATCCACTGGTAGACATCCTTGGTAATGATACAGGAATTGATCTAATGGGAGTCTTAGTATTTGGATCACCTGGAGATAACAAGGATAAGATTAGAGTTTCAACAAGAGCAGCAGTAATTGCCGAGTGTTCAAGAGCCGATGGGGTAATCCTTGAGTCTGATGGTTGGGGAAACTTTGATGTTGACTATGTAAATTGTGTTCAAGAGCTTGGAGAGAGAGGAATTCCTCAGGCAGGGCTGAATTTCAGCGGTACAGCAGGTACTTTTGTAGTACAAAGTGAATACCTAAATAATGTAGTTGATATTAACAAGAATCCTGAAGGAATTGAATCTAACATTGTGGGCGAAAATAATATGACAGAAGATGATGTTAGAGAAGCTCTTAAAAGACTTAAAATTGCTATGATGAAGAAAGAACTGTCTTTGAGATAGTTTGAGAGACTAATTAATAACAATAGAGAAATGACTTCCCTTTATTGGGGAGTCATTTGTTTTTCTAGGATTGTTTCTGGCTTAATGATGTAAGCAATAGAATTAAGATTCCGTCGTTAACTCTATTCATAAATAGAACCAGAGAATCAAGAGTATCTATTAGGCGAAAAAAGATGATTTTACGCTCTGAATATGATTTAATAATAATTAGAAAATTTAATGAGGAGGGCTGAAATGTCAACGATTGAGTATTACACACCTACTAGAGTAATATTTGGCAAAGGTGCAGAAAATAGTGCAGGCAAGATTTTGAAAGAAATCGGTGCAAGAAAAGTATTGATTCATTATGGTGGAGGGTCTGCAATAGAGAGTGGATTAATGGACAGAGTTACTAATTCGCTTGAAACAGAACAAATTGAGTTCTTTATGCTAGGGGGCGTTAAGCCTAATCCAAGATTGTCGCTTGTCAGAGAAGGCATTGATATTATTAAGGCTAAAAATATAGATTCTATTATAGCGGTAGGAGGAGGCTCTGTCTTAGACAGTGCTAAGGCCATAGGCTATGGAGCATTTAATGATGGTGATGTATGGGACTTTTATTGTGGGAAGAGGACTCCCGATGGAACTCTACCTGTTGGATGTGTCTTAACTTTGTCAGCAACAGGTTCAGAGATGAGTGATTCATCTGTTATTAATAATGATGAGGGCGATATAGTTCTTAAAAGAGGCTGCAATTCTCCTTTTGGAAGGTTGAAGTTCTCTTTGCTTAATCCTGAACTAACATATACGGTTTCCAAGTACCAAACTGCAAGCGGAAGCGTTGATATTATGATGCACACGCTTGAAAGATATTTCCATAAGGGATATACATTAGACTTAACTGATGAATTATCTTTTACAATTCTCAAAACTGTAATGAAGTATGCTCCAATAGCGTTAAAAGAGCCAAATAACTATGATGCAAGGGCGAATTTGATGTGGGCAGGTTCTTTATCACATAATGGATTAACTAACGCAGGAAACGAAAATAGAGGAGATTGGGCTTGTCACCAGATTGAGCACGAGCTTTCAGCAGAACATGATGTTACTCATGGAGCTGGCCTTGCGGCAATTTGGGGTTCGTGGGCAAGATGGGTAATTTCAGAGGATGAAGAGAAGTTCGTTAAGCTAGGCATTTCGTTATTTGGTGAGAAAGATCCTTATAAGTGTATTGAACTTATGGAGAACTTCTTTAAGTCAATCGACATGCCAACAAATCTAAATGAGCTTGGACTAAACTTCGATGAGGAATCTTGTAGATTTGCGGCTAAAGGGGTAACCTTCCAGGATACAAGAACTGTAGGGTCTTTTAAAGTTCTTACAACAGAAGATATATACAATATTTATCTAGATGCAGCTGGACTAAAATAGGTAAAAGGATAATATATCATTTTAAATCGAAAATACGAAAATAATATATTAAAGGAGCTTAGCACATATGAAGAATCAAAATAGAGATGCTGCGCGAAGAAGGGCAAAGCAAAATAATTCCGAAGGTAAGAACAATCCTCTCGATGCGATTGTTGTATATTGCACAGGGAATGGGACTACAATGCAATATGCAGAATGGATTTCGGAAGAACTCAATTGTGATATTGTTCCATATTCAAGAAAGCATTTAGCATATGTCTCGATGTATAGAAATGTAATTTTTGGCGGATGGATTAGAACGGGTGAAATTAATAAATTAAATATGTTAAGACAGAATGCGGCAAATTTTAACCTAGATAGCAAAAATGTTATAGTTTTTGGAGTAGGTATAGCCCCAGAGTCAGAAGAATATGTTGAATATCTAAGATATCAGAATGGTATTTCAGATAATGTTGAATTCCACTTCCTGCCTGGTAAATATGATCCTAACAAAGTTAGCCTTACAGCTTCAACTGCACTCAAGGCGGTATCCGGAACTATGTTTAATTGTATGGACACTGAGTCAGCTGATGAGATGAGGAGAAGATTTGAAGAGGGATGGGATGGTGTTGATATAGATAGAATACATCCTATTACTGATAGCATTATTAAAAAGACCTTTGAAGGATAGCCTGAAAATAGGATTATAAATGTAAGCATACAATTATTATAAAGAGAATGATGTAAGCCTGTGAAATTAAATATTTAAGCAAGAAAAAGGACCAGATTATCTGGTCCTTTACTTTATCTTATTTATGAACTTTCAAATAAGCTTATGCGTTCTTCTTACCCTTGAAGTAGTCAGCGAAGAACATGATTGATGTTGCAAATACTACGCAGATTACTAGCCATGTAAGAATATTTAGTGGAAGTGACTTAACTAGGAAGTAAGCGATAAGTACACCAACTGCTCCACAGAACATCTGGCATAGTGTAGCAACCATGTCAAAACGGTTTTCCTTAACAAACTTAGGTCCATTACCAAATGCCATTAGGAATGCGCATGAACCCATCATGATAGGGAATGCAGCTCCTACGTTCATTCCAAGTACAGCTACAAGAGCCATGCAAGGAGCATATAGGCCTACACCTACGCACATTAGAGCACCAAGTACGAAGTTAATTACAACACCAACGATTAGCTTAACACCTGTTAGCTTAAGAGCAGTTCCTACTAGACCGAAAGGTCCAATACCTAGCTGCTTAACAAGCATAACTGCACCAAGAATAGCAAGACCGAATCCCATTGCAAGTCTAACGCCCTCAACATTTAGCTTTGTTACAAAGCTAGCTCCAGCGATTGATCCAGCAACAGCTGCAGCAATCATAAGAACTAGAGTTATGATGTCAATGTCTACGAAACCGAAGAACAAGAATGCCTCTACAAGTACTGGGAATGTATCTCCAACATTTAGTGTTCCAGGTATATTGATGTCGTCTACTGACTTACCAAACTTGAAAGCAGCTGATGTAGGAGCATATGATCCGATACCAAGAGTATCGAAAAAGTTTGCAATTAGACCTACGATTCCGTTATAAACCATCTTCTTCTTACCTGCAGCCCACTGTGCCTGACCTTCTTCTGTCTGAAGATTTGCCTTACACTGTCTTACTACTAGGAATACATTTAGAACTAAGCCTACAACACATAGACCCTTTAAAATATACATTGCCATAATATAACCTCCATATAAAATATAGAATAATCTTTCTTGAGTAGCTATACCCCGAAATACAACTACCCTGTTAATATAGGTTAATATTATTAGTTTGTGAACGAATAGTCAATAGAAATATGATAATTTTGTGGTAAAAATTTCAGATTTATGATGATTATATGAAAACTGTTAATTTAATAACAATTAACTGATGAGCTTGGCGGATATTCCTAATTTAAGTAACTGTAAATTATTATATATAAATACGAATACTTATTAATCCAACTTAAAATTCAATCGTATTATATAGACCTAGTTCTATAGCTATTTGCAGTTGAAAAAGGCAGCATTATTTAACATTGTTCTACAATTATCTTTTATAATATTCGTCTGCCGTTATGATATAATAACTATAACTTTATTTATCATATTTATTTATGATGAACTATGAATTAATCAGGAAAAGAAATATGAGTTTTACACATTTACATGTACATACTGAATACAGCTTGCTAGACGGAATGTCTAGAATTAGTGAACTGCCAGCCTACGCAAAATCGCTTGGGATGGATTCTGTTGCAATAACTGATCATGGTGCAATGTTTGGGGTTATTGATTTCTACAAGGCTTGTCTTAAAGAGGAAATAAAACCAATTATTGGTTGCGAAGTATATACTGCAGCAAGAACATTACATGATAAGGATATAGATAAAGACAGACAGAGCGGACATCTGATTCTTCTTGCGGAGAATCAGACGGGATATAAGAACCTATCAAAGATTGTATCGCGAGGCTACACTGAAGGATTTTATTTCAAACCAAGGATAGACAAAGATGTTCTAAAAGAACATAGCGAAGGTATTATTTGTCTTTCTGCATGTCTTGCAGGAAATGTTCAAAGACTTCTTTTGCAAGGGGACTATGATGGCGCAAAGAATGAAGCCCTCGAACTAAGTGATATTTTTGGTGAGAACAATTTTTTCTTAGAGATACAGAATCACTTCCTTAAAGAAGACAAGACTGTAATTGAAGGTTTAAAGAAATTGTCTAAAGACATCGGAATACCGCTTGTTGCAACTAATGATTCACATTATCTTAAAAAAGAAGATGCTAAACCTCATGATATACTGCTTTGCATACAGACAGCGACAAATATAGATGACGAGAATCGGATGCGTTTTGAGAACGATAGTTTCTATCTTAAATCTGAAGAAGAAATGAGACAGATTTTTGCGGATATACCAGATGCTTGTGATATGACAAGTGTTATTGCGCAAAGATGCAATGTTGAATTCTCATTCGGTGAATACCATTTGCCGGAATATGCTCCTCCAGAAGGACTCAGCTGCAGCGAATATTTGCGTCAGCTTTGCTATAAGGGGATTGTTGAACGCTATGGACAAGAGTCACTTGAACCTAGCAGCGAGTACAGACAGAGACTTGATAAAGAGATTTCGATTATTGAGAATATGGGATATGTTGAATACTTCCTTATTGTATGGGACTTTATTCATTATGCTAAAAGCAATGGAATCGCGGTTGGACCAGGAAGAGGCTCGGCAGCTGGAAGTATCGTGTCATATTGCCTTGATATAACGGAAATAGATCCTTTGAAATACAATTTGATTTTTGAGAGATTCCTCAATCCAGGTAGAGTAAGCATGCCTGATATTGATGTAGACTTTTGTATCGAGAGGCGCGGTGAAGTTATCGATTATGTTGTACAAAAATATGGTAATGACAAGGTTTCACAGATTATTACCTTTGGTACACTAAAGGCAAAGGCTGTAGTTAGAGATGTTGCAAGAGCGCTAAATGCTACCTATCAAGAAGGCGATGAGATTGCAAAGGCAATCCCAAAAGAACTGGGGATTACAATTGAGAGGGCTCTAGAAATAAATCCTGAGCTTAGATCAAAATATGAGTCTGATCCTCTTACTAAAAGCATTATCGACTTGTCAATGTCGCTTGAGGGGTTACCAAGGCATGCTTCGACACATGCTGCTGGAATTGTAATCAGCAGCCAGCCTTTGGATGAATATGTTCCACTATATTCATCCGACAAGGGTCTTGCGACTCAGTTTAACATGACGACAATCGAGGAACTTGGGCTGCTTAAGATGGACTTTCTTGGCTTACGAAATTTGACTATAATTCGCAAGACGATTTCTATGATAGAGAGAAACCATGGTGTAAAGATAGATTTTTCCAAGATGGGTTATGATGATCCTGAGGTGTATAAGATGATAGCTAGCGGAAATACTATGGGCATTTTCCAGCTTGAGAGTACAGGAATGACGGATTTCATGAAGAATCTTAAACCAACCTGCTTTGAAGATATTGTAGCGGGAATCTCTCTTTACAGACCAGGTCCTATGGATTCAATTCCTACATATATCAAGAATAAGAAACATCCGGATGAGATTAAATATATCACGCCGCAATTAGAACCAATTCTTGCAGTAACCTATGGTTGCCTAGTTTATCAGGAGCAGGTTATGCAAATTGTGCGAGATTTGGGCGGATACTCATATGGCCGATCGGACGAAGTTCGTCGAGCAATGAGTAAGAAGAAAATGAAAGTCATGCTTCAGGAGAAAGAATACTTCATTCATGGCAAGAAAGAGGACGAGGATGGAGAGGCAATTGCGGGATGCCTAGCAAATGGGGTATCAGAAGAAGCGGCAAATGAAATTTTTGAAGTAATGGTTAGTTTTGCCGAATATGCTTTCAATAAGTCACATGCTGCTGCCTATGCTGTGGTAGCTTTCCAGACTGGATATTTGAAGTGCCACTACCCAGTTGAGTTCATGGCGGCACTTATGTCAAGTGTTATGGGAGAGACCAGGCATATTTCTGACTATGTTAGAAATTGCAGGGAGATGGATATCGACTGTCTACCGCCATCAGTTCTATAGAGTAATACAGATTTTCAGGCAAGCGATGGGAAGATCAGGTTCGGACTTCTTAGCGTTAAAGGTGTTGGCGCAGGCATTGCAGAGGAGATTGTGCGAAGCCGTGAGCAGAATGGAAAGCCAGAGAATTTTTTTGAATTCATTGAAAGAATCGATCCAAGAGAGCTTAATAAGAAAACTATAGAGTCGCTAATTAAGGCGGGCGCTTTTGATGAGCTTGAACCGAATAGGGCGGCGCTTTTGGCAGTATGTGATGAGACGGTAGCAAGTGCACAGAAGAATGCGCGCAGAATGAATACTAATCAGGTCTCTCTTTTTCAACTTACTGGAATGGAGGAGGTCATGGAGGAGGTTGCAAGGACACCGTCATTGCCAAAGATATCAAATTTTGCTGATGATCAGTTACTTGCTCTTGAGAAGGAAGTAATTGGAGTATATCTGACGGGGCACCCGCTAGAAGGATACAGGGATATTATTGAAGCTAATGTTACAACGACGACAGCAGCTTTGTTGGATGTAAGTGAGGAATTTGATGCAGAGTCAGCAGATGGGGAGTCGATACAGCTTGAGAACTCAAGATTCAGCGATGGAGACAGGGTTGTTTTGGCTGGCATGTTAACTGAAGTTAAGCAAATGATTACTAAACGGGCTCAGACGATGGCAAGAATTCAGCTTGAAGATTTCTATGGAATCATTGGCGGAATAGTTTTCCCTAGGAATTTTGACAAATATAGGGCAGCTATCAAGGAGGATGAAATCGTTGCTATTGCCGGAAAGCTCAGCATGAAGGATGAGGGAGCACCGGAAATCTTGATTGACTCTGTTGTTCCAATTAATAACATCATTGAGCTTAATATGAATAGGCATGCTTCAAGAAAGATAGGTAATACAAATTTTACAGATTGTGAGAGGATTAGCCCTAAGCAAGCAACTGTTGTTAGTCCAGAGGAATATGTGAAACTAAGAGTCAGTCAGGATGTTATTGAACGCCATGGGGATGCGAAAGGGGCATTGTATCATATAACGGATGTACTGTCTTTGTATCCGGGTTCAAGAGAGGTGCTTGTATATTTGCCAAATGGAACAATGATTCGAGCAGATAATGCAAGCCGTGTTAAGGCTGAACCAGAATTAGTCGCAAGGCTAGAAAGAATTCTAGGAATAGGAAATGTGAAAGTGTAGCAATGCACAAATAATATAATTAGGAGGACTCGATGGGAAAGAAAGGTATCATACTATACACATCAAAACGAGGATCAACAAAAGAATATGCAGAGTGGATTGCGGATGAAATTAGAGACTCAGGGTCTGAATGTGAAGCTGTCCCATATGATTCAGGCAAGGCAACAAAAAGTCGCATCAATCTATATGAATATGATTTGATAATCTATGGTGGGTGGATTCGGGGAAGCGGGATAGTTGACTTTGATAAATTCAAAGGAGAGTTAGACGAAGAGCTACTTAATAGATTGTTGATTTTTGGAGTCGGAATTGCCAATGAATCATCGGACAATTATATGCAAGTATATGATATTAATTACAAGGGGATTTTTAAAGACGGAGAGAAAAATCCTACATTATATATTTTATCTGGCAGATACGATCCAAATAAGATTACGGGAATCGATAAGATGATGATGGGTGTTATGAAGAAAGTTCTAATGTCGGGTAGCACTAAAGATGCGAAGCCTGACGCAGATAATATGAAGAACAGAATAATAAATGGAATTGATTTAGTTGATAAGAACAACATAAAGGCTATTGTTAAGGAAGCAAAATCTATCCTAGCGTAAAAGGGCTTATAGGATAAAATGTGGCTTATAGGACAAGGTTTATAGGACAAAACGTGTTAGCAAAAACCGCTACAAACATTGATATTTCAATGTTTGTAGCGGTTATCTTTTTTTATGTCATAAAAAGTATTATTGAATAATCATGTATAAAGCGAAGAGCACTGTAGAAATCCACATTACAACGGGAATATCTTTAGCCTTTCCTTCAAAGATTCTCAGTACTACCCATGAGATAATACCAAACATGATTCCATTGGCAATTGAAGATGTGAAAGGCATCATTACGATTGCCATAAATGCTGCCATAGCATCAGACATTGGAACACCTTCAAGCTTAATGTTCTTAACCTGTGTAATCATTAGGTAACCTACAAATACAAGTGCAGGTGTTGTTGCAAAACTAGGAACAGATAGGAACAAAGGTGAAAGAATCAAAGAAATAAGGAACAATATACCTGTTGTTAGGGATGTAAGTCCAGTTCTTCCTCCAGCTGCAACACCTGCAGTTGACTCAACATATGAAGTAACTGTTGATGTACCACAGCATGAACCAACTACTGTACCGATGGCATCGGATAGAAGCGCCTGCTTAGCCTTAGGAAGATTTCCCTTATCATCAAGAAGATTGGCCTTTGATGCTACACCGATTAGTGTTCCAACTGTATCAAATATATCTACATATAGGAATGAAAATACAATAACAACAAACTCAAGCAGGTGATCAAATACCCAGCTAAAGTTAAAGCTGAACATGTACTTCATTGGCGGAATACCACTAAACGAGAATGAAGGATATACAGAATATACACCATTAGCTGGATCTGGAACATACCAGCCAACTGCTTGAGCAATCATTCCAAGAACCCAAGTAATTAGAATCCCATAGAAAATAGCTCCCTTTATTCCCTTGTTATGCATTATTGCTATAACAATAATACCAAGAAGTGAAAGAAGTACTGCAGGCTGAGAAAGATCTCCAAGAGCAAGGTCTACAACAGCTCCTGAATTCTTTAAGCCTATAATAGCGATAAAGAGACCAATACCAACTGAAATACCGTATTTCAGATTACTTGGAATATCACTAACTAACTTCTCTCTAAAATTAGTGAATGATAACAAAATGAAGATAATACCTTCAACTAGGATAGCTGCTAGCGCGATTTCCCAAGGGTTTGCTGCATCAATCGTTCCGCAAATGCTTGCAAAATAAGCATTTAGTCCCATACCTGAAGCAAGTGCAACTGGGTAATTAGACATTAGCGCCATTGTGATTGTAGCAATAGCTGCAGATATTGCAGTTGCTGTAAATATTGAACCTGAATCCATACCAGATGCTGAAAGAATAGCAGGATTTACAGCCAGGATATAAACCATCGAGAGGAAGGTTGTAAGACCAGCTGTAATTTCGGTCTTCGGATCAGTGTTCATTTCATCGAGCTTAAAGAACTTTCTCATTTTTTTACTCCTTTTTAATTGTTCTTGTCAAATAATTTCAATTAGTTATATTAAGAATATTTTTTAATTATATAATACTAATACGTTATTTTTCAAGTCGAATATGCAGTCTATGCAGTCGAATATATAACTGTAAGAAATAATCAGTTATGATCGAGAACTAACACATCGATTATAAATAAAAATTTGCGCAAAAAAAGCGTAAAAAAAGCTGAAATATACTTGCAAATAGTGACTTTTTTGACTATAATAATTTGGTGCCGCTAGGAACAACATCTTTGTTGCGCCTAAGGCTAAAGAATTTTTATATCTGACACATCGTGATATGACTACGGTGCCCTGACAATAGAGACGGGTTAAAGCTAGAGACTCGCGATGGAAGTAATGAACCGGAGGTATTTTTATGTCAGTAGTATCAATGAAACAACTACTAGAAGCAGGTGTACATTTTGGACACCAGACAAGAAGATGGAACCCTAAGATGAACCAGTACATCTTCACAGAGAGAAATGGAATTTATATCATCGATCTTCAGCAGACAATCAATCTGATCAATGTTGCTTATGATTTCATGAGAAAGGTTGGAGAGACAGATGCTCCAGTACTTTTCGTAGGAACTAAGAAGCAGGCTCAGAATGCAATTAAGGATGAAGCTGAAAGATGTGGCATGTATTTCGTTAACGAAAGATGGCTTGGCGGAATGCTTACTAACCACAAGACAATCTCAAAGAGAATCGATAGACTTGCTGAGATTAGAGCAATGGAAGAAGATGGTACAATCAATAAGTATGCTAAGAGAGAGGCTCTAAAGCTTCGTAACGAGGCTGACAAGCTTGAGAAGTATCTTGGCGGGATCAAGGATATGAAGGGAATGCCTGGGGCAATCTTCGTAGTTGACCCTAAGAAGGAAAAGATTGCTGTTAAGGAAGCAAGAATTCTTGGAATTCCTGTTATCGGTATCGTAGATACAAACTGTGATCCAGATGATGTTGACTTTGTAATCCCAGCTAACGACGATGCTATTAGAGCAGTTAAGCTAATTGCTGGTTGCATGGCTGACGCTATTATCGAGGCTAAGCAGGGCGAGAGCTTCCAGGAAGCTCAGGAAGAAGAAGTTACAGAGGCTAATGACGAGGAGTAATTCTCGTTGAAAGGAGTAATAGAAATGGCAAATATTACAGCATCAATGGTTAAGGAACTTCGTGAACTTACAGGTTCTGGAATGATGGATTGCAAGAAGGCTCTTACTGAGGTTGATGGTAACATCGAAGCGGCAGTTGACTATCTTAGAGAGAAGGGAATTCTAAAGGCTCAGAAGAAGGCAGGAAGAATTGCTGCAGAAGGTCTTGTTAGTGCAACTTTCTCAGATGATCACACAACAGCAGCTATAGTTGAGATCAACTCAGAGACAGATTTTGTTGCAAAGAATGAGGAATTTATCGAGTTCGTTGATAAAACAGCTGCATTCGTTCTGAATAAGGCTGAGATGGATATGGATACATTCATGACAGAGAAGTTCGATGCTTTTGGCGGAGATACTGTTAAGGATGTACTTACAGCAAAGGTTGCTAAGATTGGTGAGAACCTAAATATTAGAAGGTTTAAGAAGCTTGAAGCACCGGGTGTTGTTTACACAGGATATGTTCACGGTGGTGGAAGAATCGGAGTAATAGTTGGTATTGAGACAACAGCTACTGCTGCTGAAATCGAAGCTGTAGGTAAGGATGTGGCAATGCAGGTTGCTTCAATGAATCCTAAGTTTATTGATGAGTCAGGGGTTGATCCTGAGTACATCGAGAACGAGAAGAAGATTCTTCACGAGCAGGTTCTTAACGAAGGAAAGAAGCCTGAGATGGTTGACAGAATCGTTGAAGGTAAGATTAAGAAGGAACTTAAGGAAGT
>JAAZHB010000051.1 GCA_012510935.1 Clostridiales bacterium | reverse complement strand
TACTGTATCATATTGTTCTTTCTTACTTCCAATATATAACTCTTTCTTAAACACTTGATTCTACCTCCGTATCTTCACTTCTCTCTTCCTTATTGGTAACCCACCACTTCAATACAGCCATACCAATGATAATAGCGTATCCTACAATACTCATGAAATCGGGAACTTCATTGAATCCAATGAATCCAAGTATTGCCGCAAAAATTACCTGCGTATAGTCAAAAACCGAAATCTCTTTCGCCGGAGCATACTTGTATGCAGCCGTTACTCCAAATTGTCCTATCGCGCCTCCAAGACCTGCGCATAGCAAGAGAAGAAACTGGTTCAAACTCATCGGTTTAAAGTTAAGCATCATCAGAGGAATACACACTAAGCATGTAAAAGCTGAAAAGCTAAATACAATTATGCTACCGTTAACATTATGCTGTCCAAGTCTTCTGACGAAAGTATATGCCATTCCTGCGCCAAATCCACCAAATAGAGCAATCAAAGCAGGAATACTTGCAACACCTGAAGTAGGTTTAATAACGAAAATCACTCCAAAAAAGGCTATCCCTGTAAAAATCCAATCTTTTCTGCTTGGCTTTTCCTTGAGAATTGGAATAGACAATAGCATAGCAAAGAATGGTGACATCTTATTCAATATACTGGTATCTGCAATTCCAATTTGATCGATTGCATAAAAATTTGCTATCATACCGGCTGCACCTGCTATACATCTAATCAGCAAGTCCTTTCTTCCGGCTTTTGGGACATAATACTTAATCCCCTCTTTCTTTAAAATATATGCTGCTATAAATACTGCGGGAAGATTGCGAAAAAAACATTTCTCGATAGTCGGAAGATCTCCTGCCATCTTTACAAAAAATGTCATCAACGCGAAGCCAAAAGCCTCGATAATAACAAAGCATATTCCTTTCTGTCGCTGCGATAATTTCATAATCATTTTCCTTCCCTAATGATTTTAATCAATTTTGCATAAAAATCAAGCGGTGCTAGGATTTTTATTTCCAAACACCGCTTCTCTTCATTTAATTATTAATGTCATAGACTATTCCGCTTTCCATAGTCCATGTATATTGCAATACTCATATACCGCCTCAACTTCATCATCCTCACAGATTGAGAAGCATACCTCTGGTGGCTGTCCCGGCTCTAGCGCCTTACGCTGATTACCCATCTTGGTCTGAAGTGATACCCATTGAATATAATGTTCTGGAAGCATTGGATGCTCTACCGACCCAACCTTAACATCAACCTTATTATCCTTAACTTCATAAACGGGTACATGTTTCTCTACAGCACCATCAGTTGTTCCAGGAATGATTTCTGTCATCTTCTGTCCACAACACATAACTGGAACTCCGCTGTTATTTACGTATGCAATAATGTTTCCGCAAATTTCGCATTTATAAAACTTTTGCTCCATAAAAATCACCTCTTTTTAATTCCAAATTATAACCATTAAGACAATATTCCCCCGCAAATATATCTATCGGTCCTTAGTGACTTAGGTCTTTATGTCATTAAATCTTTAGATTCGACTTTCCAAGATGTACTCATCTCCTCTTTATGTCTAGAGTGTATACTCAAGGGAAGTCAGAGTCAATTTAATTCACTG
>JAAZHB010000050.1 GCA_012510935.1 Clostridiales bacterium | reverse complement strand
GTGTAAAACAAATCTAAAAAAATTATGGAGTTATTGAAAGCTAATGAAATTAGAAAGATTCATAGGAGCCCTGAGCGAGAATCACTTGCTCGTATCTACAAACGGTGAAAGTACTAAAGCTTTATGTAATGAGATTACAGGAATTACATATAACTCGAAAAATGTGAAACCCGGTTTTATCTTTATTTGCAAAGGCGCACATTTTAAGAAACAATATTTGGTTGATGCGATTAATAACGGTGCATGCTGCTATTTTAGCGAGACATCTTATGATATTGGTCCCGATTTTCCTGCAGTAATAGTAAATGACATCAGATTTGCTATGCCAATTTTATCCAAACTCTTTTATGGTGACCTTTCCAAAGAAATTGGTATGATTGGGATTACTGGAACAAAAGGTAAGTCCACTACTACTTATCTTACAAGACAAATTCTTAATGACTATATGGAATCTATTGGACAAAATCCAGTTGCTGTATGCTCAGGAATTGAGAACTACGATGGTGTAAGTTTAGTAGAATCGCATTTAACCACACCAGAGAATCTAGAACTATATGAACACATGAATAATGCAATTAATTCGGGCATTAGTCACATGGTTATGGAGGTTTCTAGCCAAGCACTTAAATATGGAAGAGTATCAGGCATCGATTATGAGGTTGGCTGTTTTCTTAATATTGGTCAAGATCATATTAGCCCTATAGAACATTCAGATTATGGAGATTATTTTCATTCAAAACTCCGAATTTTGGACTCTTGCCGTATTGCATGCATTAATTTAGATTGCAAAGAGCAAGGAGCTCTTAGGAAGAAAGCTTCCAACTGTAAAAGAGTTTTGACCTTCAGTCAAAAGTCAAAGGACGCTAATATTTTTGCTGATAATATCGAATCCGATGATGGGCATGTCTCATTCGACTTAATTGTGTCAAATGTTAACGGTTACGAATCAATATCAGATGAAAAAGATAATAGAAGCGTATCTACACATATTGAATTAGCTGTATTTGGCACTATCAATATTGAGAATGCATTAGCTTCGTCTGCAATAGCAGTTGCACTTGATGTGCCATTAGAATTTATTAAATCTGGTTTAATCAAGGCAGTAGCACCTGGTCGAATGGAGGTCTTTAGAAGTTACGACTCTACTAAAATTGTTTTAGTAGACTATGCACATAATACCTTGAGCTATGAAGCATTATTTAAATCAATAAAGAAAGAATTCCCTACAAGAGATCTTGTAATTGTATTTGGCTGTGCTGGAGGAAAAGCTTTATCAAGAAGAGAAGCGCTAGGTGAACTTGCTGGTATATATTGTAAGAAAACCTATCTGACTGAAGAAGATTGCGGTGAAGAAGACTGCATGTCAATCTGTGAAGAAATCAGCAAATATGTTGCAAAAACCGGTGGAGATTATGAAATCGTTGTAGATAGGGTGAAGGCTCTTAGCAAGGCGATTGAAGAAGCAGATGAATCTGTAATCGTTATAGCTGCGGGCAAGGGCAGAGAGAAGACACAAAAGCGTGGAACAGAGTATGTAACTGTACCTTCAGATGTTGAAGTTACAATGCAATCTCTTTTCTAATATCCTTTACAACATCTCCTCAATCTTGACTTAAAAAAACGAATAATGTATAATACTGTAGTATTATTATGCAATTTGGACTGCTTGTTCTTGCTGAACAATGCAAATAATTTAGTATAGATACAATTTTAATAATATAAGGGGGTCTGCAAATGACATCAACAGTTTTGGCTGTAATTGTAGGCGTTGTATTCCTTATTGTCGGCGTTTTTGTCGGATATATTTATCGCAAGATGATGGGAGAGAAAACCATCGGAAGCGCAGAGATGAAAGCACAGAACCTTGTTTTGGATGCTCAAAGTAAAGCAGAGAACATCAAGAAAGAGAAAGTTCTTGAGGCAAAAGAAGAAATACATCGTCAGAGAGAAGATTTAGAAAGCGAACTTCGTTTAAGAAGAACCGAAGTATCGAAATCAGAGAGAAGAGTTCTTCAAAAGGAAGAGAATATCGAGCGCAAACTTGATAACATTGACAAGAGAGAACAGAATCTTTCGAAGAAGGAACGCTCTATGGACGAGAAGCACAAAGAAATTGATAGCTACATTGCTAAACAGATTTCTGAGCTTGAAAGAATTTCAGGATATACCAAAGATGAAGCTAAAGGAATCCTTCTTGAAAGCATAGAGAAAGATATTAGAAAAGATGCTTCTGCATTGATTACTCAAATTGAGTCAGAAGCGAAAGAAGACGCAGATAAGAAAGCCAAGGAAATTATTACAATGGCTATTCAAAGATATGCGGCTGACCAGGTTACTGAGACTACAGTTTCGGTAGTACACCTACCAAGTGATGATATGAAAGGTCGTATCATTGGTAGAGAAGGTCGTAATATTCGTGCCATCGAGACACTTACAGGAGTAGATTTGATTATTGATGATACTCCAGAGGCTGTAATTCTATCTGGTTTTGATCCAGTTAGAAGAGAAATTGCAAGAATTGCACTTGAGAAGCTTATTGTTGACGGACGTATACATCCTGCAAGAATTGAGGAGATGGTACAGAAAGCAACAAAAGAAGTTAATACAATTATTAAGGAAGAAGGAGAGCAGGCATGCTTCGAGACAGGTGTTCACAACCTTCATCCTGAACTAATCAAACTTCTTGGTAGACTTAAGTATAGAACGTCATATGGACAGAATGTGCTTAAGCATTCCATAGAAGTATCTATCCTTGCTGGCCTTATGGCTGAGGAACTTGGATATGATGCTAGATTAGCTAGAAGAGCAGGTCTTCTTCATGACATTGGCAAATCAATTGACCATGAGGTCGAAGGAACTCATGTTGAGATTGGTGTCAATATTTGCAAGAAGTATAAGGAATCATGGAAGGTAATTAATGGCGTTGAAGCTCATCATGGTGATGTTGAAGCAACAACTATGGAAGCTGTATTAGTAGCTTCTGCTGATGCATTAAGTGCTGCTAGACCTGGTGCTAGAAGAGAGACTCTTGAATCATATATTAAGAGACTTGAGAATCTTGAAAATATTGCAAATACCACTAAGGGCGTTGAAAAGGCATATGCAATTCAGGCAGGAAGAGAAATCAGAGTTGCTGTTAAACCTAACATGGTTAAGGATGACGAGATACCAATGCTTGCTAGAGATATTGCAAAGAAAATCGAAGCTGAGCTTGAATATCCTGGGCAGATTAAGGTTAATGTTATCAGAGAGACTAAAGCGACAGATTATGCTAAATAAAAAGGAACTCCCCGTTAAAAAACGGGGAGTTTTTTGATATAATAACTCGAGTAATATATAACAAAGATATTTGATTATAAGTTCGTCTATTGGTAATTCAGAAGGGTAAATGAATGATAGTATATTTGGACAATAGTGCTACAACTAGACAATTTGATGAAGTAACAGATTTAGTATACACAATATCAAAAGATTGTTATGGGAATCCTGGTGCTTTGCACACCTTGGGCTTTGAGGCTGCAAATGTTTTAAATGAAGGAAGAAGAAATATACAAGAACAATTTCCAAGCGGTGGAGAGGTAATTATAACTGCAAGTGGAACTGAATCTGATAATATGGCTCTTTATGGTGTGTGCAGGAAGTTGAAAAGAAGAGGTAATAAGATTATTACTTCAAAAGTCGAACATCCAGCTGTGCTGCAAACTTGTCACAGACTCGAGGATGATGGATATGAAGTCATATATTTAAGCGTTGACACTGAAGGCTGCATAAGTGTTAAAGATTTAGAAGATGCACTAGATAACAATACAATAATGGTTTCTCTAATGACTGTAAATAATGAGACAGGAACGATAGAGCCACTAATTGAAGCCTACCGTTGTGTAAAAGAATATGCAACAAAGACTTCTCAGAATATTTTATTTCACACAGATGCGGTTCAAGCTTATGGAAAGCTGTCTATGAAGGATGCTCCTTTTGATTTGATTTCAGCAAGCGGACACAAGATTCATGGCCCTAAAGGAATTGGACTGCTTTATATGAGAAATGGTTTGAATCTGCCAGCTTATATTACAGGAGGAGGACAGGAAAACGGTTATAGGTCTGGTACTGAGAATGTTCCTTCTATCGCTGGATTTGGACTGGCATCAACACAATCTTGCAATGATTTACGCACTAAGATGAAATCTATTGCAAGGACAAATGAATACTTGAGGCATGGACTCTTCGCTTCGCTACAAGATATAAAGCTTAATGGACCTAATGAGATTGGTTATGGCTTGGAAGATGGCGGAATGCGATGCCCATCTGTTCTCAATATATCTTTCGTTGGAACTAGAGGCGAGGTATTGCTTCATACCTTAGAACAAGATGGCATATATGTAGCTACGGGTTCAGCTTGTTCATCGCATAAGGGTGGTGGAAGCCATGTACTTAAAGAGATGGGACTCGACCACAAGCAAGTTGAAGGAGCAATCAGATTCAGTTTTGATGAAAGCAATACGATAAGTCAGATGGATTATGTAATAGACAGAACTACGAAGGCAGTAAATAAGTTTAGAAAACTAGGAAGTTTTAGATAGAAAGATAAGATGAAAGTTTACTGATAAAATATATGGAAAAAGGTGTGTAATGGAAAAAAATTTATATCTAGTAAGATGTGGAGAGGTTGCTCTTAAGGGAATGAATAGACCTTATTTTGAAAGAATCCTCCTTGAAAGACTTAAGAATAAACTAAGTTGCTTTGATGATGTTGAAGCAAAATGGGTTAACGGATTAATGCTCGTAAGGGTTAGCACAATAGCCCCTCGAATGGATGTTATTAAGAAATGCTCAGATGTTTTTGGCGTAGCTTCTGTTAGCCCTGCAGTAGAAGCACCAAAGGATATGGACGCTATTGGAAAGGCAGCATCTGATTTTATGCTAAAGCTAATTGAAGAAGAAGGTATTAAGACTTTTAAGGTTAAGGCCAAAAGAGCAGATAAGACCTTCCCGGTTCAATCACCAGATATTGCAAAGCAGATTGGTGCAATTATCTTAAAGACCTGCAAAGTTCTGTCCGTTGATGTTCATAAGCCTGATTGCGAACTATTTGTTGATGTTAGACATGAAGGCGCATATGTATTTAGAGACAAGATAAAAGGATTTGGAGGCTTACCTTTGGGCACTAATGGAAGAGGTATGATCCTGATGTCTGGTGGTATAGACAGTCCTGTTGCCGCTTTTATGATGGCAAAGAGAGGAATGACTATTGAAGCAGTACATTTTCATTCATATCCTTATACAAGCCAAAGAGCAAGGCAGAAAGTTGAAGATCTTGTTGAGGTGCTTGCTGGATATATGGGTACAATTAGAATGCATATTGTAAATATTCTGCCAATTCAAGAACAAATTGTTCAGAACTGTCCAGAGGATGAAACTACTTTGCTTGTCAGAAGATTTATCATGCGTATTGCCGAAGAAATAGCAATTAAGAATCATAATATTATGTTAATAACAGGAGAGAATCTTGGACAGGTTGCAAGCCAGACGGCTGAAGCTCTTTGTGTAACTGATGCTGTTGTAAAAATGCCTGTTATGCGTCCGCTAATTGGGGTAGATAAAATTGATATTATGGATAAGGCAAGAGAAATTGGTACATATGATATTTCAATTCAGCCATATGAAGACTGCTGTACTGTTTTTCTGCCTAAGCATCCTGTTACAAAGCCAAAGCTCTTTAGAATTGAAAAGTCAGAGTCTGCTCTTGATGTAGAAACCCTTGTTAAAGATGCCGTTTCATCTGAAGAGATTGTAGAAATTAAGCCAAGATAGTAGTATAATTATTCAAATATAAATTAATAAGGAGAGAGTATATGAGCAAAGAAAAGATTGACTTCAACAATGAAGAAGTGAGAGATAGATTTAGACATACCTCATCTCATATTCTAGCTCAGGCTATTAAGAGAATCTGGCCTGAGG
>JAAZHB010000049.1 GCA_012510935.1 Clostridiales bacterium | reverse complement strand
CGGGTGTTGTTGCTTTTGAATCGGCATTTGCGTCTTGATTTGACTCTGTTGTACCGTCTGTCTGAGTTGTATTCTCATTTCCAGAAGCGGCACCAGTCGAGCCCAAATCCTCAGCAAAAGCTAATACCGGAGAACCTGTTAGAAGTATCATTAATGACATCGTTAGTGCCACAATTCTACTCATTAAACTTCGTTTCATTATTCTCTCCTCCTAATCCATTATTTCTATATCTAAAAAAACATCTTTTAATAACACAATAGCTTAAAAAAACACCTATTCAGGAGCTCCTTGAGGGAGATCCTACTCAATAGTAATATCTTTCACATAATATAAATCTAAACCTAGCACAGCCATATTATTTATACATATTATACGATTAAAAGGTCACAAAATCCATCACATTTCGTTATGAACTTCACATTTTACAATATGTTCGTGAATTTCTGTTCTTTATACTATGGAAAATTTAAAATAATAGTGCGTTTTAAACGATTTAAGCAGCTATAGTGGTCAAAAAATTAACAGAAATCATTCTATTTTTACTCATTTTTTATTCTTTGGGGATTAACAAGTTTAAGTAGGCTTTAAGTTGAAATGATAGTATAATTCAAAAAAAGGGAGATACATTATGCGCTTACTAATTGCAGAAGACGAAAAGTCACTTGCCGAGGTATTGACTGAAATTCTTACACTAAACAGATATTCAGTAGATACTGTCAATGATGGGCAGGAAGCTTTGGATTATATTAATAGCAATATTGAATACGACGGTATTATTCTAGATATTATGATGCCGAAAGTTGATGGAATCACTGTATTAAAAACAATAAGAGAACAGAAATGTACTACTCCAGTGCTCATGCTCACAGCTAAAGGCGAAGTCGATGATAAGGTTCTTGGTCTGGATAGCGGTGCAGATGACTATCTAACAAAGCCATTTGCGACAAAGGAGCTGCTCGCTCGCATTCGCTCAATAACAAGAAGAGAGAAAGAAGATGCCACTCCCACCCTTTCGGTAGGGAATACGAATTTAAGTAGTATTACATTTGAGCTTTCCACAGAATACGAAGTTGCGACTTTGACGAACAAAGAATATCAGCTTCTTGAAATGCTCTTTAGTAATGTTGGAAGATATATTTCTTCAGAGAAATTTATGGAAAAAATTTGGGGTTTTGATACTGAGAGTGCGATAAATGTTGTCTGGGCACATCTATCTTCTGTTCGTAAGAAGCTCACAAGTATATCCTCTAATTTAAAGATTAAATCCTCTCGTAATTTGGGCTACACATTGGAGGTTATAGATGATTAACAAACTAAGGCACAAATTTGTGTTGGTTGCGACTGTATCGGTTGCAACGATGCTTCTAGTTGTAGTGCTTGGCGCAACTCTTTTTAATTATGTCGACTTAAACGAGAAAGCAGACAACATGGTTCAGCTTGTTGTGGATAACAATGGTGTTCTGGCCAAATCAGCTGACAAGCAGAAGCCGCATGACGACTTGCCGCGTGAAGCAATGTTCAATACAAGATTTTTCGTTGTGTATCTAGACAGCGAGAAAAATATTACATCTACAGACACCGGCAATATATTTGCAGCAGATTCTGAGATGGCCCAGAATTATGCTACCGAAGTAATCGAGAAAGATAGTGATAGTGGTTTTCTGAATGATTACAAATATAAAGAAACTACTGTAAACAATCAGAATGCAATTGTTTTTGTGGACGTATCAAGTGATATAAATATGGTCAAGAAGTTCCTCGTCAACGGAAGCCTGATTGCACTTCTTTCGATAATTCTGGTGGCTGTAATTTCATATGTTCTTTCACCTATTGCAATTAAGCCGACTATTGAAGCCTATGAGAAGCAGAAAAAATTTATTACGGATGCATCTCATGAGATTAAGACTCCGCTTACGGTAATATCTGCAAATCTTGATATTATTGAAATGGACAGCGGCGAGAACAAGTGGACTAAAAGCGCGAAAACTCAAGTCACCAGACTCACTGAACTGGTCAATCGACTCGTCTCACTTTCACGAATGGATGAAGCGACTTCGCTTGATAAAGAAAAATTTTCATTATCTGAATTATGTGAGATGGTCGCCGAAAGTTACGATAGCATTGCGCTCAGTAGTAATAAAGAGTTTAGAACTGAACTAGAAGAGAACATCTATTACACTGGCTCCGAGAAATCGTTCAATCAGCTTT
>JAAZHB010000048.1 GCA_012510935.1 Clostridiales bacterium | reverse complement strand
ATTGAGCATAAAGATTTAGAGCCACCTTATATGGGCCTTGTCGTAAGCGGTGGGCATACAAATATTGTTTTTGTTAAAGATTATAATACTTGCGAGATTCTTGGCGAGACAAGAGATGACGCGGCAGGCGAAGCCTTTGATAAGGTTGCTAGAGTCATAGGCCTTGGTTATCCGGGCGGACCTAAAGTGGATAAAGCGGCACAGAGCGGTGATAGAAACGCAGTTGCATTTAAGAGAGTATATCTTGAACCTGGAAGTTATGATTTCAGCTTCAGCGGATTGAAAACGCAGGCTCTTAATTACCTCAATACAGAGAAACAAGCTAATAGGGAAATTAATGTAAATGATGTGGCGGCAAGTTTCCAGGAGGCAGTAGTAGAGGTAATTGTAGACAAGGCCGTCGGAGCGGCAGCAGAAAATAATCAGAAGTTAATTGCCATGGCTGGCGGCGTTGCGTCCAACTCTAGATTGAGGAAACTTTTGGCGGTGAAGGCAGAGGCACTGGGTATTAAGATATGCGCACCTAGCCCAATTCTGTGTACAGATAACGGGGTAATGATTGCATGTTCAGCTTATTATGAACATAAGTCTGGGACAATAAGTGGACTTGACCTTGATGCAGCACCAGGGCTGGATTTTTAGCCTATTAAAGGACGCAGTCACAAATGAAGGAGATAAATAAATGCTAGTAATGTCAGCATCTAATCTGAACAAAAGCTATGGAATCGATGTTATTTTCGATTCCGTATCTTTTAGTGTGGAAAAGGGTGACAGAATTGGAATAGTAGGACCAAATGGCGCTGGGAAAACTACTCTTTTAAGCATAATCGCAGGAGAGAACACAGCGACATCAGGGAATATATATATAAGGAATGAGTATAGAGTAGGTTATCTTAAGCAGCAAGACCATTTTTTTGCAAAAGGAACTATTATTGAAGAAGCCGAGAAAAACTTTGAGAATCTGTATAATATGGAGAAGGAGATAGCTTCTTTCGCCGATAAAATTGCGGACCACACAAGTCCTGCTTTTGACAGAAATCTTGAGAAATACACTAGCCTACTAGAAGAATATGAGAAAAAAGGCGGGTACACATATAAGAGTGAACTAGGTGCGGTTCTTAGGAATATGGGTTTTGATGAAGAAGCTCAACAGAAGCGAATTGAACTGTTATCTGGTGGAGAGAGAACAAGGCTTGCGCTTTGCTGTATGTTGCTGCAGAAGCCTGAGATATTGATGCTTGACGAGCCAACTAACCATCTTGATTTAGCAATGCTTAATTGGCTTGAGCAGTTCTTGAAATCTTATGATGGAACTATCATTATCGTATCCCATGATAGGTTTTTCCTTGATCGTTTGACAAATAAGATATTTGAAATGCAAGATGAGTCTTTGTGCGAATATAGAGGCAATTATTCGGAATATATTGTTAAGCGTCAAGAGAGAATGGAAGCATTACTCAAGGAATATGAAAAGCAACAGAAAGAAATTGCAAAGCAAGAAGAAATAATCAGAAGATTTAAACAGCATAATACAGAGAAGCTTGTCAAAAGAGCTCAATCGCGAGAGAAAAAGCTGGCGCACATGGATGTGCTTAGTAGGCCTAAGAAGGAGCAGGAAAAGCTCAAGCTATCTTTTGATAGTAATTTCAAAAGTGGAAATGATGTTGTAATTGCAGAGGACTTGCAGAAAGCTTATGGAGAAAGGCAACTCTTTAAAGGTGTTAATCTAGACATTAAGAAGGGTGAGACGATTTGTATTATTGGCGATAATGGAGTAGGTAAAACTACTCTATTGAAGATATTGCTTGGTGAGGAGAAGGCGGACTCTGGATATTTAAAAATTGGATATAATGTTGACTTTGGATATTATGACCAAACCCAGAAACTTCTAGATGACAATGAAACCGTTCTTGGAGAAGTGAAAAACGCGTATCACCTGTATACAGATACGGAAGCAAGATCAATTCTTGGCCGATTTCTTTTCTTTGGAGATGATGTTTTTAAACATATTTCGGATCTTTCCGGCGGGGAGAAGGCCAAGCTGTCTTTATTGAAGCTGATGCTGTCAGGCACTAATACTTTAGTTCTTGATGAGCCCACGAATCATCTGGATATAGATTCTAAGGAGGTTGTTGAAGCCGCACTAGCTGAGTTTGAAGGGACACTGATAATTGTATCCCATGATAGATATCTTCTCAGTCGTCTACCTGATAGGATTCTGGAACTAACACCAGATGGCATGCTTGAGTATAAGGGGAAATTCGACTATTACCTTGAGAAGAAAGCTATGCAAGAGGCAGTATCTTTGAAGGAAGAGAGAAAAGAGGAAAGTGTTGTAGTTGGAGGTTCTGAAAGCGATAGACAGGTCAAGAAACAACAAGAGGCTGAAGAGCGAAGACGCAAAAGACAGCTTGAATCAATTGAGAAGCGCATTCACGAACTGGAGGGTTTGATAGAAGAACTTGAGACAAAAATGTGCGACCCTCAAAATGCGGCTAATTCAGCTTTCCTAAGAGATGCTTCACGAGAGCATTCGGAATACAAAGAAGAACTTGACGCAAAATATGAAGAGTACTTAACGCTATCAGATTAGACTTAAGTATAATTAATTTGGATTACCAAATGAAAACATCCCAACCTGTCTCCAGGCTGGGAT
>JAAZHB010000047.1 GCA_012510935.1 Clostridiales bacterium | reverse complement strand
GAAATACGATTTGCATTTTGCTTCATTCTATTCATTGCTTCATATACTTCAACGATATTTGGATAGATTTCTTCTCCATCTGGAGTAAGAGTTACTCCATTATAAGATCTTTTCAATAGTTTAAAACCTATCTCACTTTCAAAAGCATTCATAGTTTGAGTAACAGCTGACTGAGTACAACACAAATCTATAGCCGCTTTACTAAAACTGCCATGTCTTATGGTTGAAAGTAGCGTTTCAATTTTTCTATCATCCATTTGTCAGCCTCCTCTTTTTTGAGCAAAATAATTAGCATATAAGAATATCTTATATGCTAATTATATTCTAGTTATTAAATTAATTGCAATAGTTTTCTATATATCCTAATAATAAAAAACTACGGCTTCAATTATCTATTCTTGATAACAGCTTGTGCTGCAGCAAGTCTTGCGATTGGAACTCTGAATGGTGAGCATGAAACATAGCCTAGTCCTGCTTTGTAACAGAACTCGATTGAAGCTGGATCTCCACCATGTTCTCCGCATATTCCTAGCTTGATATTAGGTCTTGTCTTCTTACCGTCCTCGACAGCCATCTTTACAAGCTTTCCAACACCTGTCTGGTCAAGTGACTGGAATGGGTCACACTCTAGTACACCCTTGTCTACATACTCCTTAATGATTGCACCTGTATCATCTCTTGAGAAACCAAATCCCATCTGAGTTAAATCGTTTGTACCAAATGAGAAGAACTCTGCATCCTCAGCAATTGCTTCTGCTGTAAGCGCCGCTCTTGGAATCTCAATCATAGTACCAACCATGTAAGTTAGAGATTCACCTGCTTCCTCAAAACACTTTGCAGCAGTCTCATCAATAACATTCTTTACATACTTTAGCTCGTTATCAACGCCAACAAGTGGAACCATGATTTCAGGAACAATGTCAGCACCAGTTTCCTTCTTTACTTCTAGAGCTGCAGTAATAATTGCCTTTGTCTGCATTTCTGCAATTTCTGGATAAGTAACTGCAAGTCTGCAACCTCTATGACCCAGCATAGGGTTGACCTCATGAAGCTCAATTGTCTTCTTTACAATATGCTCATAAGGAATATTGAACTGATTTGAAAGCGCTCTCATATCTTCCTCAGTCTTTGGTAGGAACTCATGTAGTGGTGGATCCAAGAGACGAATTGTAACTGGACGCTCACCCATAGCCTTGTATATGCCCTTAAAGTCTTCTTTCTGATATGGAAGTAGTCCTTCAAGTGCCTCTACTCTTTCTTCTACAGTCTCAGCAAGAATCATTCTTCTAATCTTTGGGATTCTCTCATCCTCAAAGAACATATGCTCAGTTCTACATAGTCCAATTCCCTCAGCGCCAAATACAACAGCCTGCTTAGCATCTCTAGGATTATCAGCATTTGTTCTTACTCCAAGAGTTCTTACTTCATCAGCCCAAGTCATAACTGTACCAAAGTCGCCTGACAATTCAGGAGCTTTTGTCTTAATTGCTCCGATATATACACTTCCATCTGATCCATTCAATGAAATCTGGTCAGCTTCTGTGTAAGTAACACCATTTACTGTCATTGTCTTGCTGCCTTCATTAACAGCAATTTCCT
>JAAZHB010000046.1 GCA_012510935.1 Clostridiales bacterium | reverse complement strand
GAAGAGTTGAATGGTGTGAATTTCGAGGATATTGAGGTTTTAAACTAATAACTCAGCATAAATTAATATCAAGATCCCGTGCATTTTTTGCTCGGGATTTCTTGGTTTTTTAATTCTTTTTAATGCTTTTTGGTCAAGCATAGAACTTAAAATAGAAAGGCACGAAAGATGAGTGAAATAAAGGAAATATACGAAGGTTATCTTGAAGGCCTGAGGATTGCTGAAGAGATTCTTTCAGAGGAGAGAGATGATTTTGACTCTTCTGAGAATCATTTTTTTGAACAAGAAAATATTGATGACTGTGCTAACAGATTGGCTCTTGGCGATAATCTTGAATATATGAAGTGGCTCCTTGATAATGGTTATAAGGATAAGCTTAAGCTTATATATATAGACCCACCTTTTTTTACAAAGACTAAATACAATGCAACAATTTCGGTAAAAGACTTTAGGGGAAAAACTCACAAGATTCATCATCTTGCTTACGATGATACTTTCGAAAGTAGCCTGAAGGTGTACATTGAGAATATTACTAGCCGCTTAGTGATGCTCAAGGACCTGTTGGCAGATGACGGTACAATTTGGGTGCATTTAGATTGGCATTCTTCACATTATGTAAAGATTGTAATGGATGAAGTTATTGGCGAGAATAATTTTGTGAATGAGGTAGTGTGGAAGTACAAATCTGGCGGCTCTAGTCACAGGCATTTTAGCAAAAAGCACGACATTATTCTTGTATATTCAAAGACTAAAGATTATTACTTAAATGTTCCAAAGGAGAAATCCTACAATAGGAATCTTAAACCATACTGTTTTAAGGGTGTTAAAGAATACCAGGATGAGTATGGCTGGTATACTCTTGTTAATATGAAGGATGTCTGGTCTATCGATATGGTTGGAAGAACTTCAAAGGAGAGAAATGGATATGCTACACAGAAGCCGTTAGAACTTCTCGACCGAATTGTTTTAGCTGCAACAGAGCAAGGGGACTGGTGTGGAGATTTTTTCTGCGGGTCTGGTTCTCTAATAGAGGCTGCGCAGCGTAATAATCGCAAATGGATTGGTTGTGATAAAGAAGAACTAGCGGTATCAATGACTATGAAGAGAATAGATAAGATTAATTCAGATTATCTATTTCAAGTAAATGATGACAGTGACAAGAGAACAGGCAGAGTTGCGTTGAAGGTTAATAATAGAGATTCTCTTGAGAGCGGCAAAGGTCTGTATTCTTGTGAAATATCTAAGTTCGTACCTGATATTGATTTTAGACATATTCCAATTAAGGAAAGAATACTCGTCAAAGATCTCATAAAAGAGGAGCCTATGCAATTTATTGACTCCATTTTGATTGATACAGATTATAACGGCTGTTTTAAGGATGAAATAGTAATTGAGGACGAATTTGATAATATAAGGTTTATATCAAGAGGAGAATTTGCTTGTAGAGTTCTCGATATATTCGGCAGAGAATATTGCGCAGATATAATTCAAAAGGAGAGTATATGATGGATAATAAAAAAAAGAATTTTATTCGAAAAGCATTAACGGTACTTCTAGGTGCTTCAATTGGTTCTTTTGGAATCACAGGTATTATGAGACCAAATGGGCTTACATATGGCGGAGTAACTGGTCTTGCAAATCTTCTTAGTAACTATATTGCTGTACCTTATTCGTTGATTTACTACGCGTTCTCCATGATAGTTGTCCTAATCGTGTGGCTGACATTGGGCTTTAAAGAAGTTAAGAAAATCATTGTAATGTCTTTCGCCTATCCAATAATGATGTTTGTCTTTGAAATGAGTGGCATTCAATTGTTGGATGGTGGAGATAATTTCTTGTCAGTAATATTCCTAGGAGTAGCATTCGGTATAGGAAACGGTATTACTTTCCAAGGAGGCTTCTCATCTGGGGGTACAGATTCAATCGCTAAGGTGCTTAAGTATAAGATGTTCCCTTATTTAGGACTTGCTCAAATTGGTTTTGTCGTAGACTTTGTTATTGTATGCATATCTGCTGCAGTATTTGGAATTAATACAGCTTTGTATGCACTTATAACCATGTTTATTGCGATGAAGTTTACTGATGCGGTTATGTACGGTATGACAGTAAAACTAGTTGAGTTGTCAATCATTACAAGAATTCCTGACGAACTGTCTCAATATGTAATAAAAGATTTAGGGAGAGGTGTTACAAGTATAGATATTGTTGGAGAATATACTGGAGAACATAAGAAGCAGCTAAAGATTCTTTGTTCACCTAGAGAGTCTTTCTTGATAAAGAGATTCTTAGCAGACAATGCACCGGAATCATTTGTATCTGTATTACCTGTTAACTCCGTCTGGGGTGTCGGCAAAGGGTTCCAGGATATTAACGAGATAGATAAGTAAGGTCTGGCTGAAAATATTTATCGCTTTATAATCCTCCTTGCCATTTTCAGAGACAATATAATAACCATTGACATAATTATCTAGCCCTTGGAGTTGTTCGCTGATTCCGAGGGCTTTTGTATTAAGAAAAAGACTGTCGTCATATTCATTAAGGGGCAGAATAATTTCGTAAGTCGAGGTTTTTTTATTAAAGCTTGCCCTTAAAGGTCTATCACCGTCCGGATATATGGCAGCATCAAAAGGCATGGAATATTGAGAACCAATAATCCTATATTGTAATTTTCCCTTATTTATATATGAGCGCACCGAGAACCTGCCTGAAAGAGGGAAGCCAAAGCTTGCAAGAGCGTTATCTATAGAACCCTTTTTCCAGTTATTGACAAAAGCGTCTGAATGTATTTCTTGCATAATTGAATATAGTTGCTGAACATCCTCTCGGTTATGCGTAAGAATAAGGGCCTCATGAATCCTGTTGCCGTCTACAACATAGCGATTGTATAGCTGAACGGATTCTTTTCCAGAGATAGTGTCTTTTCTTACGTTCCTTATCCCTAGGAATCTTTCTATAGAAGCCTGACTCATAGAAGTTAAGCGCGTTTTTAAATCGGTTTCTTTACGAAGCAGCCTAAAGATATCATAATTATACATGT
>JAAZHB010000045.1 GCA_012510935.1 Clostridiales bacterium | reverse complement strand
TTTATGACCCGCTGAAAACCGCGGGGTATAAAACATATATCGGGAAGGACGCTACAACTGTAATAAATCCAGATACAGGTGCACGTGAAACTACCTGGCGAACTGGTAAGAGAACAAGAGGTAAGTATCAAAAGCCTCCGAAGGGGACAAAATGAGATTCGATAAAGACGAAAGGCCGTTAATATACAAAGTAGGGATGGATCCTGATAAAATTAGCAACGATAACGACTATGTCCTTTTAGAGGAAAAAATAGGCGACTATTTGGTTATGAATTGTCTAGATGAGAAATACAAACCGAACAAGGAAGGTCTAGCCTGCAAATCAATTCTTGGCAAACTGGCATAAGTTTTATCTGAAGCTTTATGACCCGCTGAAAATCGCGGGGTATAAAACAACAAGTATTAAAACTATAATAGTGGCAATGTTAACGCCCAGTGTAATGTATTGTAGCATTTGCTTTTTTGAGATGATTGGTATATATTATCAACATAACCCCGAGGGGGCGAAGGGGATTTATTTCCCCTTCTTGATAGACCTGAGAACCAATATCGAAGTGGTAAGCCCGATTAATGAGGTTGTTAGGTCTATTATTTTTAGTTTTTTGACCCGCTGAAAACCGCGGGTATAAAACTAGGAACGGTCTAACCAGAGAACAGACTGCAGATGAGAGGGGGATATCAGCTAGAACTGTAATCAGGCGGCTGAATGAGTTTTGGAGGGAATGAGAAAGGAAGGCGTTAAGCCTTCCCCTCTGCAATTTCTTTTAACTCTTTGATTATTAAGCGCTCAACATAGGTAGGGCACTTTCTTTTGGCAGATTCCCAGTCTTGGATAGTCCTAAGTGGAATATCCATAGCTTTAGACATAGCTGTCTGGGATAAGCCTGCAGCCTTACACGCTTCTGATATTGCTTTACTCATTACTTCCCCCTATTCTTTAAAGTAATCACAATAGAAATAATTGATAGGGTAATGGCAATACCCGCAAGTACATAAAATATTGTATTCATATTCGTTTTCGTTGAACAAGGTAGACCCAAGGGAGACGGGATTGTCTCCCCTTGCTTGTCTCCCATTGTCTCCCCGTGCTTACATCAGCTTGATTATTATAGCCACTAAGGTTATAATCAAGTTAACTGTTGCGGTTACAAGATTGATAAGCTCGGAAGGCTTAATCTTGTTTCCGCTCTTTTTATGTCTACCAAATGTCCCAGACTCCTCTCTATGATTACATAATACACCTAATCGTCATTTTAGTAATCCTCTTTTTTCGGAGACCTTGTGATAGGCATATCTTTCTATTCCGCCAGGCACAATCTCTATCACAATTATTTTACTGTCTTTCAGTCTTTGAATACATCCTTTCATGACTTTACAAATTGGAGTTCTTGGTATATTCTGCAACATAGGCGAGTTTTCGTCCCATCCCTGTCAAGATTTGATTGATGCAATAAGTGCTCTAATATTTGTTATTGCTTCAATCATAAGAGTTACTAGCTCGTAACTGGTAACTACTTTTTTCATTTTTCTAGCCTCTATATATCTTCTTCCCTTGTTGATACAGGCTTATACTAACTCACTATCTTATGTTCCGCGGGAAAAAGCCGATTAAATAACTCAAGATATAGAGGAATACTTTGTATGGCAATGAATTAATTCAAATTCATTCATTCATCATATTTAGTTCAAAGAAAATCTGATAAGACCTGGACTCTAACTCAGGTAAAACTTATTAACTGACAAGGCTTTAGCAGTTGCCAGAACATACAAAAACAATTTATTGATAATCAAGCTGGCAGCTAGTACATCAGGTTGTCATATTATGACATGACATAGTGCTTCGACAATATTAATCAGTAGAATAAGATTAAACTATAAGGAAGGACATCTATGTGTCAACAATGGCGGGAGTGACGCTTTTTCACATCGGATTGGCAACACCAGCTTCGACAGTAATACAGATTATCATATGCACTGTTTTTTATATAAAGACCAGAAAAACTAACAATAGCTTTACGGCAACTCGCAACTTAGAGATAAAGGAGAAAAGAAGTGAATATTTTCGTGCTTAGTGATACACATGGCAATATAAAAACGGCTACAAAGATGTACCAGAGACTGAGTGAGGGCATACATTTTGATATGATTATACACTGTGGCGATTATGTCAAAGATGCCAGTGAGATTGAGAAAGTACTCGGTATTAAGACGATAGCTGTGCGAGGCAATTGCGATGGTAGCAGGGAACGAGATTTCAAGATTGTCGAGACACCAGCAGGTAGAATACTGGTCACTCATGGGCACGCCGAGAATGTGAAGTTTTCGCTTAACAGTCTTATCTATCTAGCTAAAGAGAATGAATGCAATATAGCTTGCTTTGGACATACACACTGCGCTGTCAACGAGATAGTGTCAGGAATCCATCTCATAAATCCTGGAAGTTTGACAAATCCACGTGATGGTAAAGGCGGTTCTTGTGCCATTATAATTGCTTCTGGCAAGGAACCGGCTGCAAGTATTGTGCCTTACTAGAACCTGCTTTGAAGCAAAATGAGAAGAACCCTTTTGGAAAGGGCTCTTTTTTTCGTGCTTTGATACCAAAACTCATCGTTTTGAACCCAGATTTATAAACCACACTAATTGTAATAAAACCTTAATAATTTGTTTGCGAATTTTAATATCTATTTAATGAGTCTGTAATTTTCATGGGCTATCATAAATGTATAAAGATAAGAAGTGTAAACGATGAATCGAGGGTGAAATGAACATACTAATTCTGACAGCTCGCTTTGGGCTTGGGCATATTAAAACTGCAGAGGCAATTAAAGAGGACCTTCTCATTAACGGAAAGATATCGAACCAAGATGTCAATGTGGAGATAGTTGATTTAATGGGATACCTTTTCCCAAAATCTAGCGAAATGATTTATACAGGGTTTAATTTTATGGTTAGCAAATGCTCAGGCTTATATAACCTGCTCAACAAAGTCGCTGGAAAGAAAGGGGAAGCGCCCCTCAAGATTGCTATTGCAAGAAAAATCGACAAGCTTTTAGAGACATACGATGCAGACGCAATAGTAGTAGTTTTCCCTGTATGTTCGCAATATATTTCTGCATATAAGAAAATCAGACAATCTAAGATCCCTATGTATACATACATAACCGATATTACAGCACATGAAGAATGGATAGCCTCCGGAACAGATCTGTATTTCGTTGGTGACAGTAGTACCAAGAATACTTTGATGTCTAAAGGCATCTTAGAAAGTGATATTGCAATAAGCGGCATTCCTGTAAGAAATAAATTTAAGGCAGCTACTAAATCTAGTGAGCAGGAAGATCTACCACTGAATAAGGAGATTCTGCTTCTAGGCGGAGGTCTAGGGCTACTGCCTTGCTGCAACAAAATGCTAGCTGAGTTTTCAAAAGATACTAGTGTACATTTTACTGTAATCACAGGAACTAACCATAAGCTTTATGAAAAGTTGAAAACGCAATTTCCTTGGGTAAATGTGGTTGGATACACAGACAAAATAGATGAATACATGAGAAGGGCAGATTTGATTGTATCCAAAGCGGGTGGAATAACCACATTTGAGGCAATTTATTCGGGTACACCAATGTATGTAATTAAACCATTCCTAGAGCAAGAACTAGGAAATGCCAGGTTTATAGAAGAGCACAACATTGGAAGGGTAATTTGGTCAGATGAAATAGACATTAAAGCAGATATCTTGGAATTGCTGTCTAATGATGTACTTCTTGATAAGATATCAGAGAATATGAGAGCATTAAGGTCAAGCTATGACAATACAGATTTACTTTCAATTATCGGCAATGGAGGTCTAAAAGAATGCAGCTAAATATGAAGAAAATTGTGGGAACCGCAGTGCTTCTTGCGGCAAGTTACAGTGTTATTCCGTCAGCTTATGGTAAGCTAAAGCACAGGATAGACAGCAGGCAGATAGACAAAAGTGAGAAGACTATATATCTTACTTTTGATGATGGACCAAGC